>CANRFR010000035.1 GCA_947629945.1 uncultured Clostridia bacterium
TGGGATTCGAACCCACGAGCCCTTGCGGACTACTTGATTTCGAGTCAAGCCCGTTATGACCACTTCGATACGCTTCCGAATAGAACAATAATTATTATACAACATTTTTCTTCATTTGTCAAGGGGAATTTCAAAAAAATTTATTTTTTGATAATGTAAGGAATTGACAACTTAAATAAATTGTGATATAATAAGAATAGTGCACTCGTTTACGGTAAAATGCCGCAAATCGTCCGTTCACAGTTATTTGACGCGGAAACGTGCATAATTTAAGCGCTTCGAGTAATAATATGTATAAAAATGTACAAGGAGCGATTAAAGATGGACGAAGAAAACGCGCCGTTTACGGAGGAACAAAATCAGCAGATAATCGATACGGGTATCATCGCGGCGGAAAACGCGCCCCACAATATCCGTTGCCTTACGGTGATAGGACAAATTGAAGGGCACTACGTTCTGCCGGAGCAGAACAAAACCACAAAATACGAGCACATAATCCCCGCATTGGTGGCTATAGAAGAAGACCGCTCCGTGGACGGACTGCTTGTCGTGCTGAACACCGTCGGCGGCGATGTGGAGGCGGGACTTGCCATAGCCGAACTTATCGCGGGAATGTCGAAGCCGACCGTCTCGATAGTGCTGGGCGGCGGACACTCGATAGGCGTGCCATTGGCTGTCTCCGCTGACAAGAGCTTTATAGTGCCGTCGGCGACTATGACGATACACCCGGTGCGTATCAACGGAATGATGCTCGGTGTGCCGCAGACAATGCGTCATTTTGAAAAAATGCAGGAGCGTATCACGGCTTTCGTGACATCTAACAGCAAAATAAAACCCGACCGTTTTAAGGAACTTATGATGGAGCGCGACGAGCTGGTTCTCGATATCGGTACGGTATTGGACGGCAAAGCCGCTGTTAAAGAGGGGCTTATCGACAGCTTAGGCTCGCTTTCCGACGCGGTAAAGGCGCTCTACAAGCTTATCGAAAAGCGAAATGCTCAAAACGTTAAAGCGGCAAAATCGAACAAAAAAGGCTCAAAATCATCAAAAGCGGTGAATACCGCTCCCGCTAAGCGTACGGCGGCTTCAAGACCTAAAAGAAGCGCCGTTGCCTCGGTGCTTCAGGACTGTTACGGAGACATCAGGCTCGGCGATTGGCGCGGGGAACGATAACCCGTTAAGCAATATAACAAATATTCGGTGCACGGAAAAACGGCACCGTAAATTACATATCAGGGGGAAAACAATGGACATATTAAACGTGATAATTCAAGCAGTGGTACAAGGACTGACAGAATTTTTACCCGTTTCAAGCTCGGGACATTTGTCGGTGATACAACACATCACAGGCTACACGGGCGACGACGCTCTGCTTTTGATGGTGGTGCTGCACCTGGGAACGCTTTTAGCGGTGTTCGCGGCGTTCTGGAGCAGAATTTGGGGTATGATAAAAGAATTCTTCCTCACCATCGGCGACATTTTCACGAGTAAATTCTCATGGAAAAATATGAACGCGAACAGACGTTTGATGTTTATGGTCATCATTGCAACGCTGATTTTGGTGCCCGTATACTTCTTCAAAGACTTCTTCACCGCGCGCGAGGGCGACGGCGATATCATCTTTGAGGGCTTGGCGTTTATGTTTACCGCACTGCTGCTATTCCTTTCGGACAAATGCGGAGGCACTAAAACCGGCGAACAAATGAAAGTAAAGGACGCTCTGACAGTTGGTCTTTTCCAGTGCGTGGCGCTGTTTCCGGGAGTTTCGCGCTCCGGCTCGACGACTGCCGCGGGACTTTTCTGCGGACTTGAAAAGGAAACGGCAGTATCGTTCGCATTTATTCTTGGAATTCCCGCGATTCTGGGCGGCAGCGTTCTGGAGATAGGCGACGCCGTCAAATCGGAAATGACGATCGACTGGTTCGCACTGGGCGTAGGCTTCGTCATATCGGCTATAGTGGGCTTCTTCGCGATCAAGCTGGTGGAATGGCTTATCGAAAAGAACAGATTTAAGATATTCGGCGTTTACACCGCAGTGATCGGCGTTTTGTGCGTCGGCGGCGGACTCTACGAAACGATTTCCGGTAACACCATCGCGGCGCTTTTTGGGATACAATAAAACGTTTCTCTACCGCAGCATCGGAAAAGAAAAGTAACACAGACATACATAAAGGAAGATAAAAATGGCTGAAAAAAATACAGCTCGCCCGAGATCGGGAGGAGCCGTGGGGAAAACAAAAACAGCGAAGCCGACAAAATCACGCTCCAAAAAAGCGGCGGAGCTTGAAGCGCAAAGACTTCGGGAAGAGGCGTTAAGGCGCAGTCAAAAGCGCCGCCGCAACACCGCAGTAATTATGATAGCCTTTGGAGCGGTCATAACGCTGCTGTCGCTTATTCCGGGGAGCATGGGCTGGCATGCGCTTCACGACGTGACGCACGGGCTTTTCGGCATTGCGGCGTTCGCTGTGGGACCACTGATGATATATGCCGCGATAGTTATCTTATCAAATAAAACTCACGGCAGCATCTCAAAAACAATGTTCAAAATAACATTGTGCATTCTGATTTTATGCGCGGTTTTTGAGATATTCGGCGTGGGAAAAGTCGAGGGCGAAAATTTCATAAACGAGTTCGCTTGCCTTTACCAGAACGGCGTTAAATTTAAAGGCGGCGGAGTTTTCGCGATAATTCTCGGCGTGCCGCTGCTTTTCTTGGGGAGACTGGGCGCTTCAATAATAATTATCATCACAGTAATTGCATGTGTTCTGCTGATGACGGACAAACCGCTTTCGGAAATGTTTTCGGGAATTGGCGGCGCTGTGAAAAACGCGCACGAAAGCGTCTCCGAAAAACGTGAAATGCGCCGCCAAGAGCGCGAACTTACCGATGAAGAATACCGCGTTCTGGAAGAACAAGAACGTGAACGCAAACAGATGAAGCAAGCCGAGCGCGAAGAGCGTAAGCGCCGTATGGCAAGCTACCGCGTCAACGATGAAAAAAGCAAAAAAATTAAGGAAATGCGCGAGGTTGTAAACAGCGTTGACGAGTTTGACGGCGCTGAAGCTCAAACGAAAGCGCAAGAAGCGCCGACGGAGTTTCCCGAGCCGCTTAAAGCGGAGCCTCGCACCGTGAAAATACCCGAAGTGAGCGACACGTCGGAACTGGTTGAGCAGCAAAAAGCAGAAGCGCGCGATTACCGCGACGCGCTGAAAAAATATATGGAGAAAAAGCACCCGATAATGCGCGAACCGGAACAGCCCGATCCTAACAAATTCGTCGATGAGGACGCTGATATCGTGCCGCTTATCGACGCTTTGGACAAGCTGAGCGCCGAAAAAAGCCCCGCGCGGGTCTCGAAAATCGTAGACGCGCCGAAAGCCGATATTACGGATTCCGATAAGAAATTCCACGCGGAACCTCCAAAGATTACCACGAGTTTTGAGGATGTCTCCGAAGTGGACGAAGCGGAGCTTCCGTTCGATCTGGACGACATTATCGCGGAAAATGCGCCTAAACCCATTATCGAGCCGTCGGGCAGCTTCAAACTCACTCCCCCGCCCGAACCGGAAAGAAAAGTTCCGTCAAACGAGACGCAGACTATAAATCCGCAGCCTTTCGAGCGCGGAGAACATCAATACACGCTCTCGGACGTTTACACACTGCCGCCGATGGGTTTGCTTGACGAGATAAAGAAACCCGTGAAGCAATCGGACATTGACGTTGAGATAAAGCAAAACGCCGAAAAGCTTGTGAAAACGCTTGCGAGTTTCGGCGTGCAGACCACCTATCTCGGCGCGAGCCGAGGTCCCTCGGTAACGCGCTATGAACTTCAGCCCGCGCCCGGAGTTAAACTCTCGAAGATTGCCAATCTCGCCGACGATGTGGCGCTTAACCTCGCCGTAAGCGGCGTTCGTATAGCACCCGTGCCGAATAAGGCTGCGGTCGGAATTGAGATACCCAACAGCATACGCGAGACGGTGTTCTTTAAAGAACTGGCGGACACCTCGGATTTCAAAAAAACGTTCGACAAAAAACTTGTGACCGTGCTCGGCAAGGACATCAGCGGCAACTCCGTCACCTGCAACATCACCAAAATGCCGCATTTGCTGATTGCGGGAACTACCGGCTCGGGTAAATCCGTCTGCGTAAACTCCATTATAATGAGCATTCTGATGAAGTCCACGCCCGACGATGTGCGGCTGATAATGGTCGACCCGAAGCAAGTAGAATTTATGATGTACAACGGTATCCCGCATTTGCTGATACCGGTGGTAACCGAACCGAAAAAAGCCGCGGGCGCACTGGCATGGGCGGTAACCGAAATGGAGAACCGCTACACGCTGTTCAGCGAAAACAATGTCCGTAACATCGACGGCTTCAACGACCTCGCGAATAACGATGACGAACTTGAGCACATGCCGCACATCGTCATCTTTATAGACGAGCTTGCGGATCTTATGATGGCTTCACCAAAGGACGTCGAGGACAGCATTGTGCGGCTTGCTCAAAAAGCCAGAGCCGCCGGTATGCACCTCGTAATAGCTACGCAGAAGCCCACCGTTCAGGTCGTGACGGGACTTATCAAGGGCAATATTCCGAGCCGTATCGCGCTGCTGGTATCTTCAAACAGCGACAGCCGAGTTATTCTCGACGCTCCCGGCGCGGACAAGCTGCTCGGAAACGGCGATATGCTGTATATGCCGGTGGGCGTTCAAAAGCCTATCCGTTTACAGGGCTGTTATGTTTCGGACAGCGAGATAGAGCGCGTTGTGGAATTTATCAAGCAGACGTTCACTGCGGAATATGACGAGAACATCATCGCCGAAATAGAACGTCAAACCGAGATGGTGAACTCGGGCGGCAAGGAAAGCGCTTCCGATGAGAACTTGGAGGACGGCGAACAGGACGAGAAGCTTGAGGAAGCTATCGAATACGTCATAGAAGCCGGACAAGCGAGCACCTCTTCCCTGCAGCGGCGTCTGAAACTCGGATACGGCAGAGCCGCGCGTCTTATTGACACTATGGAGAAAATGGGCATTGTTGGAGGATACGAAGGCTCAAAGCCCAGACAGATACTTATGACGCGTCAAGAGTGGTACGAGCGCAAAATGCGCAGCTAAACCAACGTTAATTTCAACAGAAATGCCGCTTTTTGCTCCCGACGTTTGTAAATTATGAAGAAAATATGAAATTTTTCGCCTAACCACTTGAAAAATTTCTCATTATGTATTATAATGTTAATTGTTGAAAATCATATTAACATACGTCTTTTTTGCAAATCAAACATATTTAGAGGTGACCGATTATGAGCGTATACAGACCGCCAAACAAAAAAAATACTTACCACAAGATCGGTATTAAAAACAGTGCCGGATCAGGCGGTAAACAAGGCTCTAAATACAATATGCCCAAAAAACAAAAACTTCCGACAGCGGTCGTTGTAACAAATATCCTTATGATATGCGTTATTCTCGCGGTTTGCGGAGTGGTTTTCGCCATTTCTTTCAACAATGCGAAATACGATAAAGCCGACGCTTCAAAAGCGGCGGAGCGTTCAAAAGCCGCCGAAGCTTTAATGAGCACGACAAGCTCCGAAAACTCCGAAAGTTCCAAAGATGAAAGCTCGAGCGCGGTTTCCTCGGAAACCGTTTCGGAAACGTCTCAGGTCACGGCTTCGGTCGCCGAAAGCTCCGCAGCGGCTCCCGTTGAAACTGTCTCAGACGAGTTTGACAAGGAGTTCTTCAAGGACGATTTGTTTATCGGCGACAGCATTTTCACGGGTCTTTACGGCTATTCATACATAGACCGCGCGAACGTTGCGGCGACTATGGGCTACACCCCGTATGGAGCGCAGGAACTTCCGTTTGACGATACTTTCTACAGCGGCAGCGCCGTAGACTACGCCAAAGAAAAGCAGCCCAAACACATCATCATAATGCTCGGCTCTAACGGACTTTCCGACAATACGGATTTCGATGACTTCTCAAATGGCTACAAGGGACTGCTGAACAGGTTGAAAACAGAATGCTCCGAAGCTAAAATACTTGTTGTTTCCGTGCCGCCCGTTACTGCGAACACCGAGTATACACAGATAACGAACACGGTGATCGACACGGCGAACGAGAAAATAAAGTCGCTCTGCTCTGAACTTGGCGTTACATATTATGACTTCAACGACTCTGTTTTAAAAGACGCCAACGGTTATTTTAAGGAGGAATATGCCGAATTGGACGGACTACACTTTAAAGGCGCCACATACCCAATATTGCTCTCAAACGTTGAAAAGCTACTGAAAAGCGAGTAAATATCGAATTCTCCTTCAAGCTCAGCGGCAGAGAGCGGAATTAAGAGCTTGTGTTCATAGGATTTGTGCGTGGATTTTCGAGCAGATTTTGTCGCTGACAAGGCAAAATTTCGCGGGCTTGCTGTCGCAAGTCAAGAAATTTTAACGCAGTCAGCGGTAAAATCTGCCGAAAAGACGCGTGCAATATCCTATGAATACATGCTCTAAAAATACATAACAAAAGAAAGGCAGAAAAAACTATGAAAAAGAAACTTTTTGCAATTACCTGTGCGGCTTTGATATGCGCGTCCTTTGCGGGCTGCGGCAGCAGCACCGAGTCCACATCGAGCGCAGGCAACTCGGCTGCGGACAGTTCAGCGGCGGGCAACTTGTCCGCTAAAACAGACGCTTTGAAAGCCGCTGTTGAAACACCGGAAATGGTTGTGCTGACAAAAGACACGGTTAAAGATATTTTGGGCGTGGATTCGGCGGACGTTACCGATTTTTCCGCGCTGAACTGCGGAAACGGCGCGTATCCGGACGCTTTCGGCATCTTCACCGCAAAGGACGCGGACGCGGCTAAGCGCGTCGAGGACGCCCTCAAAAAATTTGTGGAGAAGCGCAACAAGGATTTTAAGGACTATAAACCCAACGAAATGTATAAACTCGATGACAGCTTTGTTGAAACAAACGGCACAACGGTGGTTTTCGCAATCTGCGCCGACAACTCCAAGGCTAAAGAGCTGCTAAAATAACAAACATTTTTCGGAATATTTTTTGAGGTATTGAGTCATGGCTATTGAATGCGGCGTTATAGCGGGAATATTTTTGGTTTTTTCAATGATATTTTTTATAAGAAAACATACGGAATGGGCGGTTGCCACTTTGCCGCTTATTCTGCTGCCACTTTCGGATTTCGTGGTTGAACTGGTACTGCTGAAAATATTTAAAGTCGAAGTGACGGCTTTTGGCGCTATTTTGACGTTGGTCATTTCCGTAGCTGCTTCTGCGGCGTGGATAGGCTCCGCCTCGGCGGCTCTGAGAACAAAACACAGCAAAAGAACCGCCGGTACGTTCATCGCTATTTCAAACCTGTTTAATATCGCGCTTGCGGCAATTCTAATAAATGACATTTTAATGCGCGCGGAAAAGCTGGAAGCTGTGATTCACTGATTTGAATTTGATAATATGGTCTCCCCGTTTGAATACGGGGAGTTTTTTTGTCCGTAAATCTCGGTCAAACTGTCATACTCTGTCCAACTTGAGCATAGAATACGACTGAAAAGAATTACACCCTTAAGGAGGATCATTATGGAAGAAATCAACAAATTATCAAGTCCCATGGTGTGCGTTGACGAAGTTGTGTTTGACGGTCAAACGGAACAAGGTGTGGAACTGGATTACGTTTTACCCGACTACTTCCCCGACATTTTCAAGATATTATCCTGCACGCTTACGCCTCAAATCATTTCGTACAGCGTTTCGGGAGATATGCGGCTGAATATCGACGGGATAGTCTACATAAAGGTTTTGTATCTCGCCGAGAATTCAGAGAACGTTCAGTGCGTCGACCAGCGCTACACCTACTCGAAAATCGTTGACATGAATCACAATAACGCTTTTTCAGCCGAGCCTGTCGTGACTATGCAGATGAAATCGGATTATTGCAGCTGCCGCGCGGTAAGTCCGCGCAGAATTGACGTGCGCGGAGCGGTGAGCTGTCGTATCAAAGCCTCAGCTTGCGTGGAATACAGTCTGCCCGAAATGCCCGAGGGATTACAGGTACGTACCGCCGAAGTAGACTGCTGCGGAAAAACGCTTTTCGCACAAAAGCAGCTTACCGTACGCGAGGAAATAGACACGGGAGCATCCGGGATAGCGTTCATTATGCAGTGCAGCGCTGTGCCGAAAGTCACCGACCTGCGCGTCATCGCGGACAAAGCGGTGCTCAAGGGAACTGTGACGATTAACGCGCTTTACGGCACTCCCGACACGGAGCACCCCGAAAACAGCGGCGCCGCCAACACGGAAAAAATGACCGCAGATATCCCGATAAGCGCGATACTTGATATTGACGGCATTACAAGCGAACACCGCACTTTTCCCGAAATTTTCGTGATGAACTGCGAACTTATCCCGAAAGCGGAAAGCGGCGTACTGTCCTGTGAACTGTTGGTAGAATGCCGAGTACGCGCGCAAACCGAGGACTCTTTAAATATTGCGACCGATGTTTACTCAACGGAATTTGAAACCGAATTTACATCAAATCTGTTAAAGATATCCGAACAGCCGCGAACGCTCTCGCAAAACTTTACTGTTCACACCGATCTTTCCACCGACAAGGGCGAGATACGCTCCGTGTGGGACGCTTCAAGCGAGCTTAAAAACGCAGTTTGCCGCCCCGACGAGGATGGTAATTTGAAGCTTACCGGACAGCTTTGCGTTGCGGTTTACGGTGTAAATACGGACGGCGTTCCTTTTTTCTGCGAAAAGCAGGAGCCGCTTGAGCAAACGATCTCTGCGGAAAACGTCAACGACAACACTGTGACCGATTTCACCGCAAACGTTATCGACACCGGATTTTCAATAAAACCCGACGGAAATCTTGACATCACATCGACGATCAATATCGAAGCAAGTTTGCATAATATTAAGCCTGTGGAAGCTATAGACTCGGTAACTGTCTGCGAGGATAAGCCGAAGCCCAAATCGGATGAATTCGCGCTGCGTATATGCTACACCGACAGCGGCAATCAATCAGACTGCTGGAGTATCGCCAAACGTTATAACACCACAGTCAAGGCGCTTATGGAAGAAAACGACATTGAAAGCTGCGATGAGCCGCTTTCCGGAATGATCGTTATTCCGACAGTTTAAAGGAGGGTGAACAAATGGACAATTCTATCTATTCCGATATCGCCAAGCGCACGGGCGGCAATATCTACATAGGCGTTGTGGGACCCGTGCGCTCGGGGAAATCCACGTTTATCAGCCGTTTTATGAACAATCTGGTGCTGCCGAATATTTCCGATGAGTTCCGCCGTGAGCGCGCCAACGATGAACTGCCGCAATCCTCCGCGGGAAAAACGATAATGACCACCGAGCCGAAATTCGTTCCCGAGGAAGCTGCCGAGGTAAACATCGACGACGTAAAAATGAACGTTCGTCTTATAGACTGCGTTGGCTACATAGTGCCAAGCGCTATCGGATACATCGAAAACGAGGCTCCGCGAATGGTGAAAACGCCGTGGTTCGACGAGGAGATACCGTTCAATATGGCGGCGGAGGTCGGTACGCGCAAGGTCATCAACGACCACTCAACTATCGGAGTTGTTGTGACGACCGACGGTTCGGTGACGGATATTCCGCGCGAAGAATATCAAGCCGCCGAAGAACGAATAATCTCAGAACTTGACGAGATAAACAAACCTTTCGTGGTACTGCTTAACTGCGCGGAGCCGCAAAGCTCCGAAGCGCGAACGCTTGCCGGAGAACTATCCGAAAAATACGGCACCGACGTTCTTCCCGTAAACTGCCTTGATCTTGACGAAGAAAAAATTCGCGAGATCTTGGGCGCTCTGCTGCTGAAATTCCCCGTTTCCGAGGTAAAGATCCGCTGTCCGAAATGGATTGCGGCGCTGAATAAGGATCACTGGCTGAAACAAGACGTTTTCGGCTGTATAAAATCCGCCGCTATGGAAATTCACGGAATAAACGACATCAAAACCGCTGCCGCAGGCATCTCGGAGTGTCCGCACGTAAAACGCGCGTTCGCCGAAGAATTGGACTTGGGAACCGGCTCGGGAGTAATCGACATTACTTTGCAAGATGAGTTATTCTACAAAATACTCGGCGAAGCGACAGGCTTGGAGCTTGGCGGCGAAAACGACCTTATGCCGTGTATGATAGAGCTTGCGAACATCAAGCGCAAATACGAGCGCGTAAAGAACGCTCTTGAAGAGGTGGAAGCTACGGGCTATGGAATAGTTCTGCCGCAAATGGACGAACTCACGTTGGAAGAGCCGGAGATCATCAAACAGGGCGGAAAATACGGAGTGCGCTTAAGAGCGTCCGCACCGTCAATTCACATGATGAGCGCCAATATTACCACAGAAATAAACCCGATAGTCGGTACCGAAAAGCAGTCCGAAGAGCTTGTGAACTACCTGCTCAACGATTTTGAGGAAAATCCCACTAAAATATGGGAAAGCAATATTTTCGGCAAGTCTCTCTCCGATCTGGTAAACGAGGGCTTGCACAACAAACTCAATCGTATGCCGGTGGACGCGCGCCTGAAGCTTCAGGAAACCATTCAGCGCATTATCAACGACGGCTGCGGCGGACTAATCTGCATTATTCTGTAACGCGTATTATCTTTTTCAATTCGATCCTCCTTAATATATTTTCGGCAGACCGCATGGTCTGCCGCCTTTTTTCGCGTAATTCTATTGACAAGAGCTTTTCAATATGCTATAATATAGAAAACATTAAGAGTTAAACTCAGCGATTAAATTTAGAGTATCGCCGTAATTAAAAAAAGTACTTATCGGAGGGGGGAGTTTATTATGCGTGAAGCCGGAAAAAAGTTCTCGCGGCAGCGCGAGATGATATACGAGCAAGTCAAAAACTACCCGACTCACCCCACCGCCGATGAAGTTTACAATGCCTTAAAAAAAGACTTCCCGAATTTAAGTCTGGGAACGGTTTACCGTAACTTAAATTTACTTTCCGAAATGGGGCTGTTGACCAAACTGCATCTTGGTGAAAAAGATAGATTTGACGGCAATACAGAACCTCACTGTCACTTTTTTTGCAATAAATGCGGCAGAGTTTTCGACGTTAATGATAACAGCATTGACGGCATTGAAAAACGCGTTCTTACATCTTCGGGGCATTTTGTCACACAGGTGTGCGTAAATCTTCACGGTATATGCCGCGAGTGTTCGCAGATGTAATAAAAATCCGTTCCTCACAAACGCGGGGAACGGATTTTTTTAATTATTGCGCGAATCGCGCTTTTTCTCAATAAAATGTTACGCGGGAGAAAATACAGATAATTTACCGTTATGACAGCGGAGTTTTGTAAACTCCCTTAGCCACGTAATTTTTAAGCACGTCGCGTGCCGACTCTACTTCGCTTTCGTAGGTAATACCGAACCATTTGCTATCGGTGGGAATATCAAGACACATAAAGTCGTTCTGCGTAATTTCTCTGCCAACGCACTCCGCTATAGTTAACTCGCGCTTAGGCTCGTCCGCGGGAAGAGCGTTCAGGAAGTCGGAAATCTGCCGCTCGAGAATATCCATAAATTCCGCCTTAAAGCCCCACATACTCATTGATACGGTATCGCCGTCGTGGAGAATACGCTCTTCGCCATTGTATGTTCCTCGAATAACGCCGTCCTCGCCGCGTTTTATACCCTTGGTCTCCTCAACCAAAGTGAGAAAGTGCTCGTCATTGGTACAACAGATACCGCGGTTTACGACGCCGTTTTCCGAGAGAGTGTTCGCCAGCTTGAAGTCAACGGAGCAACCGATAGAAGTCGGCTTTTTGAGGAAGTCTCCCAACAGTTTGAATGCCGCCGCGCCGTAAAAATCGTCCGCGTTTATCACAGCAAACTCGCCGTTTAGAGCATTCTTACAGCACCAAAGCGCTTGAGCCGTGCCCCAAGGTTTTGTGCGCGAGGGAAAATCCGCCGCTCTGACGGGCAGTTGGTCGGGTGACTGAAACACGTAATCGGTTTTCACGAGCCGTTCCACTCGCGCGCCAATAGTGCTCTTAAACAGTTCCTCAATGTCTTTTCGGATAATAAACAGAACTCTTGTAAAACCGTTTTTTAACGCGTCGTGGACGGAATAGTCGATAAGTAATTCCCCGCTCGGTCCGAGAGGTTCAAGCTGCTTTATTCTGTCGCCGAAACGGCTTCCCATTCCCGCCGCCAATACTACTAAAGTTAATTCTGACATATTGTTCTCCTTTTTAGTTAAATGTTATTGAATGAATTTATCCAGTCGTCAATGTCTTTTTGAGGTGATATTTGTGTATTGCCGCCCGTGCTGTCGAATTGTATGTCAAACTTATTTCTAAGCGCCGCGCCGCCGCATGCTTTCTTGAAATCTGCCATTACGTGACCTTTCCAGCCGCCGTGCGTCTGAAACGGAATTACGGTTCTGCCGTTCCAGTCATACATTTTCAGAAACGTCGAAACGGCGGGCGCGTAAGTGTACCACCAAGTCGGCGTGCCTATCGCAATAATGTCAAAATCGTCGAGGTCAAGAGTAACCTCTTCCCCGCCAAACGCGTCAACAAGGCGGATTTCGGGCTGAAAACCGCTTTCGACTTCACGCTGTCCTTGGTCTACGATCTCATCGTAACTGCCCGTATAAGGAGTTACCGTTTCGATTTTAACGACGCGCTCCGCGTCATAACTTTCCGCAAGCTGCTTCGCTATTCTTTCGGTGTTCCCCGAAAGAGAGTAGTATACAACAAGTAATTTAGCCATTATTTCACCTCGAAAATTTCCAACTCGACTTTGTCAAGTTCCGAGCCGAGCGCTTTAAAATCGTTCATCAGTTCCTCGACAGTCTTTCCCTCAATCTTCGCGCGGTACTCTCCGCTTAAATAGTTCAATTGATACTGCCATACCGCGCCGTTTATATCCTCATTCGGGCTGTCGCTCCACTGGAGCGATTCGAGAAGCGCGTAATATAAGCACTCGTCAAAGTTTCTGCCCCAAAGCACGGGCTTGTCGTAATCATCGTGCTGATACTGAATTACCTTAGGCTCTGTTTCGCCGTCGAAAACCAACAGGTGCAGATCACCGCCGCCCGTTTGCGCGATCGGTATCAGCTTCACGCCCTCGCGAAGCGTTTCACCCGTGTCCTCGGCGCGCCACGAAAGCCACTCGGCAAGTTCCTCGGCGCGTTCGGGAATTTCCGAAAACATCAAAGGTTCAAACTCACCATGTATCATCATAAACGATTTGGGGTCGTTTATGTATCTATCGCGAACAGTTCGGAAATCCTCAAACGAATATTCAAGCCATTCCATAGCGCCCGTTTCGTAAATCTCGCTGAATTTCTTCGGGAATTTTATCCCGAGTTTGCTCGTCAGTTCATCAAGAGTCAAAACGCACCTCACAATCTCTTCACATATCTGTAATCCGTAACGATAACGCCGCCGATATCACAGCAGAGCGTGTCACCGTTCGGAAGATACCCGTGAGCATTATAGAACCGCTTGGCGCGTTCGTTGCCCTCGAGTACATACAAGTAAACATCGTCAAAACCGATTTCGCTCAGCCACTTCTCCGCTTGCTCAAACACTGCCGAGCCGTAGCCGCGCTCCCAATAGTCGGGGTGCGTGTACATAGTGTGTATCTCGCCCCACCCCCGCATTTTAGGCTCGTCCGCCGCTCGTGCGTGGCAGTGCGCGACAATCTTTCCGTCCTTAACGACGACAAAACTTCCCTCGTCAAGAAACTTGCCCTCCCAGCGCTCGGCGGTAAGTTCGTCCAGAAAATCCTGTGGCAAAAGCCCCTTGTAGCCCGCTTTCCAGCTTGCAAGATATAACTCGTTCAATTCGGCGCGGTCGCTTTCCGTCATTCGGCGAATTTGCATTGCGCTCTCCTTACTTTAAACTGTCGATAGATTCAAGTATCTTCTTCATCTTCTCCTCGGCTTTCGCAAGTTTAGCGCGCTCGTTTTCGATCTGCTGAGCGGGAGCTTTCGACAAAAATCCTTGGTTGTTCAGCTTCCCCGAAAGGAAATCTATATCCTTTTGAGCCGCCTTTTTCTCCTTTTCCAGACGAGCAAGTTCTTTCTCCTTGTCAACAAGTTCGCCCATTGGAATGAATACGCGCGCGCTGTCGGTGACTACCGTTACCATACCGTCTGTGTTTTCGGCTTTCGCGACTACGGCGAAATCTCCCGCGCCCGCGAGTTTCTCAAAGAACGGCTCGGCATTTTTAAAGATCTCGGCAAACTGCGTTTCCACTATCTCCGTAACTTTCTTTGACGGCGGCACGTTCATCTCGTTACGCTGTACACGAATAGCGCGGATAACGTCTATAACGCGCGAGAAATCCTCTTTTTCCTTTACGAAGTTGAGTTTCTCGTCATATTCGCACCAATTTGTCATCATTATGCTTTCTTGCTCGCCGTGCGGTAAAGACTGCCAAATTTCCTCGGTTACGAACGGAATAAACGGGTGGAGCGTTTTCAAAATGCCTCTCATTATATAAACGAGGACGTTCTGCGCCGCCAAAGCGGTTTCTCCGCCCGCCTGAATACGCGGCTTTGTAAGCTCAATGTACCAGTCGCAGAAAATATCCCAGGTGAAGTCGTAAACATTCTGAACGGCAACGCCGAGTTCGTAGGCTTCCAAATTTGCGGTGACGTTCTTTATCATATCGTTGAACAGCGACAGCGCCCACTTGTCCTCAATCGGGAGATTTGCGGGAAGAACGGGCTTTTCGAAGTCGTCGGGCAAGTTCATCAAAATAAAGCGTGAAGCGTTCCAGAGCTTGTTAATAAAGTTGCGCGAATTGGTAACTTTCGTTTCCGTCCAGCGCATATCGTTTCCGGGAGCGTTGCCCGTAACAAGCGTCAAGCGCAGAGCGTCTGCTCCGTACTTTTCGATGATTTCCAACGGGTCTACGCCGTTGCCGAGAGATTTGGACATTTTTCTGCCTTGCTCGTCGCGGACAAGTCCGTGAATAAGCACGTCCTTGAAAGGCTTCTGACCCGTGTGCTCCAGTCCGCTGAATATCATTCTCGCTACCCAGAACGGGATGATGTCGTAACCCGTAACGAGCGTCTGAGTGGGATAGAAGTACTCATAATCGGGAGTTTTTTCAGGCCAGCCCAAGGTCGAGAAAGGCCACAAAGCTGAACTGAACCACGTATCGAGAGTGTCCTCGTCCTGAACCATAGGCGCGCCGCATTTCGGACATTTGTCGATACCGTCAAGCGTTATCACGGTGTGACCGCATTCCTTGTTTTGGCAATAAAACGCGGGAATTCTGTGTCCCCACCAGATTTGACGGGAAATGCACCAGTCGCGTATATTCTCCATCCAGAAAAGGTAGCTGTTTTCAAAGCGTTTCGGAATATAGCGAAGCTCACCCGACTTTACAACGTCGATAGCGGGCTTGGCGAGGTCTTTCATCTTGACGAACCACTGCAAAGAAGCGGTAGGCTCTACGGTAGTGCCACAGCGCTGACAAGTGCCGACATTGTGCTTGTGGGGCTCTACTTTGACAAGCAAACCTTGAGCGTCCAAATCGGCAACCATTGCTTTACGTGCTTCGTATCTGTCCATTCCCGCGTACTTGCCGCCTATCCCCTCTTTGATAGTAGCATCGTCGTTCATCATGTGGATAACGGGGAGGTCGTGGCGCTTGCCGACTTCAAAGTCGTTGGGGTCGTGGGCGGGAGTAATCTTAACGCAGCCCGTTCCGAATTCCATATCCACATAGTCGTCCGCAACTACAGGAATTTCGCGGTCGGTAAGCGGAAGTTTAAGCATTTTGCCGACTAGGTTCGTGTAGCGCGTATCTTTAGGGTTTACTGCTACGGCAGAGTCGCCGAGCAAAGTTTCGGGACGTGTGGTCGCAATCTCAACATAACCCAAACCGTCCGCTATCGGGTAGTTAATGTGCCAGAAAAAGCCGTCCTGTTCCTCATATTCGGTCTCGATATCCGAAATGGACGTTTTGCAGTTCGGACACCAGTTTATGATACGCTCGCCGCGATAGATAAGCCCCTTGTTGTGCAAGTCCATAAAGACTTTTTGAACGGCTTTGGAGCAGCCCTCGTCCATTGTGAAACGGTCGCGGCTCCAGTCGCAGGAACTGCCCATTTTGCGCTGCTGCTCTCTTATCCGTCCGCCGTATTTCTCGGTCCATTCCCAAGCGCGCTTGAGGAAACCATCGCGCCCGAGGTCGTATTTGGTTATGCCATCTTCTTTCATCGCCGAAACTATCTTTGCTTCGGTAGCCAAAGCCGCGTGGTCGGTGCCCGGCAGCCAAAGCGCCGAATACCCCTCCATTCTCTTAAAGCGGATAAGTATGTCCTGAAGAGTGCTGTCGAGCGCGTGCCCCATGTGTAGCTGCCCCGTGACGTTGGGCGGCGGCATTACTATCGTGTAGGGCTTTTTCTGCGGGTCGCGTTCCGCTTTGAAGAAGCCGCTCTCCTCCCAGTATTTGTAAAGTCTGTCCTCGAAATCTTTCGGGGAGTAGGTTTTGTCAAGTTCCTTTCTCATTGCTTATGTCCTTTCTTTAATTGGAATTTTTATGCTTTCAGACCTCAACAGGTCAGCTAATTTTCTTTTTAATCGTATTCCTCGGAGATAAACTTAAAATCCTCGGTCTTGTCTATCTTATCGAGAACGCGGCTTTTTAACCGCTCCTCAAAAGTCTTTGCCGCCTTATTGAACAGCATACTCCGAAATTCGCCCATAGTACACATCAGCATAACGCCGAGAGTCTCGCAGTCGATCGTTATCATCTTCTCAACGGAATAATTACCGCTGTTGTCGGCGGTCGTAACATCTCCATCATATTCATCGATAACCGCTTGCATTTCTTCGGCGGTGGCGCATTTAACGGCTATTTCGACCGCTTCTCCGTCGTAAAACTTCCCGACAAAAAGCCGCGCGAGTTTCTGCTTACGTTTGATTATTTCTTTCGCTATTTTATCAGCCTGTTCCTTGACGAACTTCAAAACGCCATGTTCGGACTTCATAATATGCTTGAACCAAATGTATATAAGTCTTACGCGCTCACCCTCGGCAAGCGTGACCTTATCAAGCGCGCCGTTCTCATCGTACACGGCGGTAAGCGCGTTCGGCATAAGCGCTCTCGGCACGGTGTACACACGAACTTCGTTTTCGTACATCGGCGCATTGTATGTCAGCAGCTGATATTCGGTATCATAGTCGAGTTCCAAACACTCGCCCTCTTTATAGTCGGGGAGTTCGCCGAACTTAAACTCACCCGTCTTGAATTTCCGCGGGATTTTATAAACGCTCATTCGTATTCTCCTTTAAACGTTCACGCATAGTTTTCGACCGCGCTTTAATTGTCAACTGTCAATTGTAAACTGTCAATTGAAATCAGCCCCAAAGCGCTCCGTCCGTGATGTTGCCGTCCTTGTCAATGTATATCATAAACCCGTGGTCTGTAAACAAGCCGTCTAAACTCATATCAATAACTATCGTCTCATCGTCCTCAACGCCGATAAAGCCAACGGAAATGTGCTTTTTAAACTCCTCGGGCGGCATTGGATCGGGTTCTTCGTCGCTTTCGTCGTCATAGCCCAAGCTCCATATCTCGATAGGCTCGTCGGGGTTGTCCTTGTCGAGGAAGTCGTTAAACGTATACTCGATAAGCCGTTTTTCAAGCTCGGCGGAGTTCTCGACAACCCACGCAAGCCGTTTAAATCCGCTCTCGCCGGTCGGGTCGTCATTACAACGCACGGTAGCGTCGATTTTATCTTCCGTGCCGTGCCAGACGGCATAGCCCGTGTAAAACTTATGATAATTCGGGCGTTTTTTGCCGTTTTCGTCAATTATTTCAGATTTTGTTTCTACGAGCTTGAACTTGCCAAGTTCGTTCTCCACATAGACCGGCTCTTTCTTTCTCTTCTTGCCAAATCCGAACATCATTGTTCCTTTCCGCGCAGCTTCTCGACCTCGCTCTCATCGGGTGTGACGTAAAGCGTTTTGTTGTTTGTAAAGATAACCATTCCGGGCTTCGCGCCGGCGGGCTTTTTGACGAACTTCACGGCAACATAGTCAACGGGAACACCCGAGCCGCTTTTGCCCTTGGAATGAAACGCCGCGAGTATCGCCGCCTCGGTAATCGTCCGCTCAGATGGAGTTTGTCCGTTGGTGCGGATAATGACGTGCGAACCAGCTATATCCTTGGTGTGAAGCCAAATATCCGTTGCTTTAGCCGTTTTCAATGTAAGGATGTCGTTCTGGCGGTTGTTGCGTCCGACAAGTATCTCAAAACCGTCCGTAGAGCGGAATTTCAGCGGCTCTGACGGCTTTTTGGACGGCCTGTCGCCGCCCTTTACGGCTCTCAAATATCCCTGTTCGCGGAGTTCTCGGCGAATTTCAGCGAGTTCTCCGTCAGTTTCGGAGCGCTGAACGCTGTCAAGCACGCTGTCGAGATATGACAACTCCTCGCCGTCCTTTTTAATAAACTCCGTGAGTTTTTTCTCCGCCGTGTCGAGTTTTCGGTATTCGTTATAGTATTTCTGCGCGTTCTGCGCGGGAGTGAGCCGCGCGTCAAGAGCAATCTCGCGCGGTTCTCCGCTGTAAAAATCTTCCAAAGTACACTTTGTCATTCCTTTTTCAAGGCGGTAAATGTTAGCGTTAATTAGGTCGCCCGTTACTCGGAAAACCTCGCGTTCTCCGCACTCGGCAAGTTCTTTTTTCTGAAGTTCCAGCTTACGGGAAACGCGCTCGTAAGCGGTAGAAACGGTTTTCAGCAGATCGCGCGCTTTTTGCTTCATACGGTCTTGGCGCGCCGCCGCGCCGAAAAAAACGTCGAGCAGCTTGCTCGGGCTGTCAAATTTTTCCGTTTTATAAAGACCGCCGTACTGTTTGATATCAACGAACGAAAAATCCTTTTTCTTGCCCGTTTCATCGGTAAGCAGGGTGTAATCCGCTGTTCCGTTAAGCGCGTTTTTCGCGTTCTCCAGAAAATCGCCGACGCGCATTTTCACGGGGACGGAAAGTTCGCCGACGACCGCGTCAACGTCTCCGCTTGCATAAAACGCGCACTCCCGCGCGAAAATCGGCGCAATGCCCTCCAAGACGTTCACGAGAGCCTTTGCAAGCCGCTGACTATCATATTCTTTGCCGAAAAGTTCCGCGAAAATATCGGAAACGTCTGTATTTAGTAAGCTGAACCTCGGAACGCGCGGCGGCGCTTCATACGGGATATTCGGCAAAATCCGCCGCCCAGTGAAGCTCTCATCGCCGCCGTCCGTTATGCGCTTTATGCTGTCCACTACACGTCCATCACGCATTAAAATTATGTTGGAATAACGCCCCATAATCTCGCTTGTCAGAGTATTCAGCACTTTATCTCCTATTTCGTTTACGCACTCGAAATCGAAGTACAGGATACGTTCCAAGCCGTCTTGACGAATGTTCACAAGTTTCCCGCCGCTCAAATGCTTACGGAGTATCATACAGAACAGCGGCGGCGCGGAGGGGTTTTCAAATTCCAACTCCGTCAAGTGAACGCGTGCCGCCGTGCCGTTTGCCGAGAACACTATCTTTTTCGCGCTTCGGTCGCTGCCGTTCAGCATACGCAAACTCACGATTATCTCCTCGCGCGAGGGCTGGCTTATTTTATCCACTCTCGCGCCGACAAGCGCGGAGAGTTCTTCTTTAACACAATGTAAAAACGCTCCGTCAAGTGACAAGTTTACCACCCCCAAATTTCAGTTGACAGTGTACAATTGACAGTTGACAATTGTGTACACAAAATCTTGCGGCGCACCTTAACTGTCAACTGTACACTATACACTGTCAACTGTAAATGTACCCGCACGGATCTTTTTCACACTCAACACTGAATATTGGCACTTCGTTGAACTGCGGAGTAATCAGTTTGGCGAGAGAATGCGCCGCCGCTTTCTCCGTACCGAAGTGCCCCGCGTCGATAAGCGTTATACCGCAGTTTTCGGCTTCTATCCAAAAGTTGTGCTTGATGTCGCCGGAAATTATCGCGTCAACGTTGTTTTCACGGGCAAGCCGCATAATATCGCGGTCTACTCCGCCGCCGCAGCATACGGCAACGCGCGAAAGCTCCTTTTTGTCAGCGTTAGCGCGGCTAAACTTCACGCACTCGAGATCGAGTTTGTTTTTACAATGTTCGGCTAAGGCTTTTGGCGTGAAAAACAGCGGCATTTCGCATATAGCACCGTATTTTCCATCAAGATAACCCGAAGCTTCAAACTCCAGAAGTTCAACAAGCGTTTCATTCACGCCATTTTCTGCAATATCGAAATTCGTGTGCATAGCGATAGCGCAAATCCCGTGCTGAATGAGGTCGTACACAACGCTCCATTCGGGAATTTGCTTTAAGCCCTCGAAAATTACGGGGTGGTGCGACACGATAAGGTTAGCGCCTTTCTCAAACGCTTCTTTAATTACCGCGTGAGTGATGTCCACGCAGCAGCAAACTCCCGTTACCCCAACGTCCGAATTTCCCACAAGCAAGCCCACATTGTCGTAGCTCTCGGCGGTCTCAAGCGGCGCTTTAGAGCTTAAATATTCCAGAATATCTCCGACTGTCATTCATACTCCTCCGCTCTTTTAAGTATCGCGGCGGCAGTTTCGCGTATTTTTTCAGCCTCGCCGCCAAAGCTCCCCGAAAGCGACATTCCGGCAGCTTTCTTCAATAGCTTTTCAGCGGTTTTCCGCAAATAACCGCCGTCCGTCATTTTACCGCAAAGCGCAAACATCTCATCAGGCATGCTGCGCTCTCCCGTATATTTCACATACATAATCGTATAAATTCTTGAATCGTCATAAGCGGCGCGTTCCTCAATTAACTCAAAGCCGTTTTCGCAAAGCCAACACCGCAAATAATTTGCCTTTGTCATAGGCTGTAATATAAAGCGCGTGTCCTCGCTCAAAAAGCGGCAGCCGCTTATTATTTCGGCAATAAGTTCGCCGCCCATTCCGCATATTATCACATCATCGGCAAAGTCTATCGACTTCAAGCCGTCGGACTTCACAACTTGAATGTTATCGACACCTTGCTCTGTAACGGTTCGACGAGCCGCGTTAAGAGGTCCGTCGCGCACATCTGAAGCGATAACGAGCCGCGACCTGTTCCGCGCAAGCCAACACGCAAGCTGAGCGTGGTCACAACCAACATCGGCGGCGGTCTTCCCCTCTCGGCAAAGCTCCGCCGCCGTTTGTAATCTGTTGTCGAGCGTTATCAAATCAGTTTCCCAGAGCCGCGTTGAGCTGCTCTACGATCTCATTCGCGTCCACGCCGTGAACTTCGCAGGCTTGTCCGACGCTCTCACCGCGAGCGGACGGGCAGCCGAGACAGTGCATTCCCATTCCCAAGAAAATGGGAGCCGCCGCTTCGCCGTTAAAATCGAGAATATCTCCGATAATCGTATCAATTGTTACTTGCATAATATAACTTCCTTTCCGTAATAACAATTTTTTTACATTTCATCCCCGCACTGCGGGAGCGGAATGTATTTAATGCGTATTGAACATACACTATATATTATAACACATTTTTCGCATTTTGTCTAGGTGTTTTTTGGCAGCGGAAAGATTTTCTGTTGTGTTCAAAATCAAGACATATTATGGTACGGAGAATAAGTCGCATAGACCCGAAACACAGCGTCCTAACGCTCATACCAAACAAGAACTTAAACAGATAAAGAATTATCACAGACGCAACGCTAACATATCCGTGAGCGAACTATATAGCAAATTACGCGAGAACAAAACGCACTCGCGCCACCCGGGCTATATATTATAATATGGACGGATAAATCTGCTCGAAAATCCACGCACAAATCCCATGAATACAAGTTCTAAGAGAGCAATAACCTATTATATATTTCGGTATACAGTCATCAAACGGCTAATCAATAACAGTCGTGCCGCCCTCTACGTTTAAAAATTCCTCCAGCGTAAGACCGCTGTTATAAACAAGATTCGCGGTACTTTTGCCGAGATATCGCACGTGCCACGGCTCGTATGTATATCCCGTAATACTCTCCCCGCCCCTGGGATAACGGATTATAAAACCGTATTTCCAACAGTTTTCCGCAAGCCAGATACCCTCGGGCGTTTCTCCGTAGCTTTCCTCAAACGCGTCCAAGTCCATTGTAAGCCCCGTTTGATGTTCACTGTGACCCGCTTGCGAGGAAAACGTATCCGCCTCTTCGTAGCCGTACAAATCGCAATAGTTCTGAAAAATCGCTTTCTGGTCATAATATGAACGGTAACCCGACTTATTGACGTACTCGTGCTCGGAATCAGCGTTCATCTCCTCGAGAGCTGCGGTAACCTCCGGCTCTACCTCATCAAGAGACAAATGGCTGCCGAACTCCGGCGGAAGCTTTATCGCCTTATTCGCGATAACTATACCGCCGACATACGTCGCTCCATC
>CANRFR010000036.1 GCA_947629945.1 uncultured Clostridia bacterium
GGGATTATTCCCGTTTACACAGTTTATTTTTCAGACCCCAACAAGATATCCCCGCGCGGTAAGCACGGGGATATTATATTTATTCGGTTTTAAAAAAGTCGGTATTACATTGGACCGTACTCCTTATTAAAATTTGTGTTTTGAGCAAATTTCATCGGACATCGGACTGTACCTCCCGCTAGAATTTTCCTACCCTAAGTTTTAACTCGCACATTGCAACCACCCTTTTTCATAATGGCTTATCTATGTAAACGCGTTAAAGCGGAAAAAACATCTGCGAAATCAACGAAACCGAGTGGTTTTAAATCGGTAAAAGCACCGCAACATTGACGGATTTTGCACTTTTGAAAGCTCATCAACTTTCGTGCAAATCATCGCCTGAAAGATAACCTCACGGTTGAACGTCGGGCGATTCCGCAGAAAGTAAGTAAGAAGGTTCTTCAATTTCCATGGGGATTCGCCTACCTTTCATTTGAAATGATACTTCGTTCAAGATCAGTGACCCATTGGACTATCTCCTTTTCCGCAACAGACACTTCGATAATATACGGTGAAGTGTTTTCGCAAGCTTAAAAGATTACCTTTCCATTGGACCTTTTCTCCTCTCGAAGATTTGGAAAGCACCCGTACCGACCTCTCGGCATGACTTCGGGTCTTTAATACCGTTGCAAACCTGTTCGAGATGAGACTCACGGTGGTTTGGTTCCGGCGACTTTCTTTCCTTGACTATATGATAACACATTCTTTCGTCAAAGTCAATAGTTTTTTTGAATTTTCTTATTCGCTTTTTGTATATATTTTTGAAGCGCGTTTTGGGCAAAGTAACGATAATCTCCGTGATAATTCGTTACACGCAAAATTTCCGAAAATTCCCCCTTGACAACGCGCGAGGAATAGTGTAAAATATAATCAATAACGTACGAACGGCAACGTTAAATTACTGTGTGTTGTCGGTGTTTCGGTTCGGGGCACGGGTGCGTCGCAAACGTGTATCGACAGTGTATGCAGATTGCGCACGATTTGCCAATAAAATATAAGGAGCGAATATGAGCGAGAACGAAAACACATATTTGGACGAAGATGAGGGAATAATTGAACTGGAAGACGAAGAGGGAAACGTAACGCGCTTCGAGTTTGTGGATCGCGCGGAAATGGACGGAACAGTCTATTATGCGCTTATCCCCGAGGAATATGACGAGAACGACGAGGCTGCGGCAGAGTTCGTGGTGCTTAAAGAGCAGGAGGTCAACGGCGAGGCGATGCTGGCGACCGTTGATGACGACGACGAATACCAAAGAGTGGGAGAGATGTTCCTGCAGCGTTTTTCCGAACTGCCCGATCTTGACTTCTCCGAACTTGCCGAGCTGGACGGAGAAGAATAAATTAAACGTATAATTCGTAATGAAAATTGCGGACTTTGACGTTGCAATAACTTTCAATTCCGAAAAACCATTAACCGTTAAACAGATATTACTGCCTTGCCGGCGTATGTGCGCTGTTTATGATCCGAACACTTTTTAAAAGGGACCTCGACTCCGGCGGCGGATTGCAGACCTCCTGTAGGCTCGATGCAAATCGTGAATACAGTCGGCGGGAGCGTGAAACCGTTGGGCGACTTTACCCACCCTGCCATTAGCGGGTTTTATAATGCGCCCTACTGCAAGGCGGTATATTATGAGAATAGGCGGGAGCGGGAACGCTCCCGTTTTGTTTGTATACATTTCACCGCTAAATGAGGAAGAAGTATGGCGGAAATATATGTGGAAATTACTAAAAAATATATGAAATATCACAAAAATGTCACAAAATTTCAAATACCCTCTTTATTTTTTGGCTAGAATGTGGTATAATATATAATATTATTGTACCATTGACGAAAAGCTGAGACTTTTCGCGTGGAAAACGGAAATGAGGTGCGGCATTGGCATTTTGTGATTTGAAGTCCGTTTGTGCAGCAGATGATGAAAAAGGGATCAGCTACATATTAGGAAACGTGTTTGCAGTGTATGAAATAGGCACGGACGCTCCGTTGGTTTATGGTTGGGATATGATAAAGGGTGTTGAGGTATCGTCGAAAGATATCGTTATTGAAACGTTCGGGAAAAAGTATACAATATCCAATAAAATATTTTCGGACGAGGAGGATCTTTTGAGGGCGATAGCTATTATAGAGTGTCATCAAAAGGATTACCACTTTGGTTATGCACATCAAAGGCGGCTGTTCCCTCTGAAGTCTTCTTATGTTGAGATGTCGCCCGGAAAAGAAACATATATCGGAGAGGATATACTGGACGAGGGCGATACCGCGGCGGCGTTCATAATGCTGCTGAATTTCAAACTTGTGAAGATTTTGTGGCTTATCGGTGTGGCAGTCGCGCTGGTGACGTTTCTTGTGCTGCATTTGACGATAGGGGTAACGCGCACGAACGTACTGTATTTTCTGCCGATTTCTGCGGCAGCAGGCGCTATAATGGCTCTGGTGGTATATCTGATAACGCACGCGGTGGCGCGCGGGCGCTTCAAAAGAATAGCGGACGCCGACTGCGCCGCGCGGAAGTTTATAACGTTCGTTGTAAGCAGACAAGGCTTCGCGGCGTGTGAAAGCTGCGTTTATGAAAGCCGTGATCTGGTGCCGTGGACGGAAATGGAGTATTTTATTGAATCGGATAAGATGTTTATTTTGTATAAGAATAATATGCCCGCCGCATATATTCCCAAGCGGGCGTTTGATAAAAAGCATGTGGGCGCTATAGCTGATATAATCGCGCTCAGTCTGGAACAGCGATGAGCGGCATTTGGCGGCAATTGATTTCGGCGCGGTTCAGATCGTATGTGGATCAAAATGTCGGCGAACAAGACGGCTCTTTACTAAAGGGCGCCTTTAAAAACTTTGCCGGTCAGTGTGTAATTTCAAGAAGCGCCGACCGGAGCAATGCGCAGGGAGATCTGCTTCGAATGATACATTTAGCCGGCAAGGAGACTGAGCGAGTCGTTAGGAATATTGAATTTTTTGAGAAAGGGTGAAATTGTTGGCAGCGGAGAAAAAGGTCGATGTAAGAACCGAGACAGTAGATTTTGACGGACAAAGCGCGCTTTTGGTGTCGGTAAAGGACGGCAGCGGGATAATGGGCACATGTTTGGCAGGATACCTTGGCACATCGGGCAGCACAAACTCGCGTACGCGCCTTTTCTATATAGGAAATGACCCGGTGATAAGTATGGTGTGTCCGAACCGCGGCAATAGGCAAAGCGATAAGCTGGTTTCGTTTTCGCCGGGTTTTCAGGGATATGATCAAAAGATAAACGGTGCGCTTACAAACAGCTTTAATCGTTTGAACGAGGGGGAATCGCTTGCCTCCGGTCTGCGCGATATATTCAATCTGCTGAGCGATGGCGTTTATGTGGTTTATTATTCGGACTATTATCCCACAGACGGTGCGGGTATATTCTTCTGGGGCGGATATAATATCTCGCACGAGGTGCGCGGTACTGCCGAATATAACCGAGCTATCGGCGACAGAACGTTTAAGCCGTGCTTTTTGCTGCCCACGCAGCCAATGGATTATTACGCCGCGCGCACCAAAATGGGCACGGACGATCTGGTAAAAAAACGCAGTGTTCAGGGTATTGCGTATCACGTTACGGGGCTGTTTTCCGCACTGCTTAAAGGACATCACGGAGCGGTCTCCTGTGTGGATAACAATTTGCCGTTCAGGTGTGCGGTGATAGAGAAGATAACCGAGCCTTTTACGGATAAGGCTTACACGGTGCCAATGGCTGTCGAGCCGCCCGAGCCTTCCGAGCCGGATAATACATCTGAGGAAATAGACCCCGAAGCTCCCGACGCGGCGGCGCGCATAGAAGTGTCCGCGCCCGAATCCGAGCCTATGACGGAGCCTGTTATCGCGCCGCCTCTTAACGGTATAAGCGGTTTCAGAAGCCCGTCGGTGAAGATACCGCTGAGGGCGTTCCCGAAAGATATGCTGCGGCAGATAATAGAGGGCAGAGCGGAATACAAGCCCAAACATTTTAACGTCATAGCGGCGAAGCTGCAAACGATACGCCGCAAATCGGTAAACAACAACGTTTTGCCGTATTCCGTTCTGGAGCGCGTAGAGCGGATGCCCGACTGTGAGATGATCGAGTCCGCGTACGCCATAGATTCGCTTACCGACGAGCAGCTTAACTGCTTGCTGGCGGGAGACGTTGAGTGCAACGGCAACGTTATCGTTTCTCCGAATTTCTACTCCAGCATAGTTACGGCGTGCAGTTTTTTGCAGTTTAAAGATATCAAGCGATTTGTGGATTTCTCCATTGCGATTTTGGAAAATCCCGAGCTTTCCGCGGCGCACGAGTATGTCGCCAGAAGAGTTGCGGGTCAGTCGGAAAACAAGAAAGTCTTTAATTTTTTTGAGAGCGTCGTTGAAAGCGCCGATCCGAAATACGAGAAATTTCTCGCGACCGCGCAGACGTTTGTAAAGCGCTGGAAAAATAAATAAATTCTCGCCGTGCAGCGGATCTTCGTTGTGCGGCGTTGTTTTAAACGGAGGGCGTTATGAAAAAAACACGAAAGGTAGTTGCGGTAGTGTTGGCGGCGGTAATGCTGACCTCAACGTTTACAGCCTGTGAAAAGAAGAACGAAAGCTTATTGAACGAATCGGCGGCAAGTTCAAACGCGTCAAGCGGCGCAAACAATTCGGACGATTTAAACTCCGCAAATGATTCGGATAATCAGGTTTCCGAGGGTTCCTCAACAGAAAGCGCCGAGAGCGTCTCCAACAATTCAAAGCCGCAAAGTACGGGCGGCTCCGAAATCTCACGCGGCGAGGAGCTTTCTATGGAGGGCAGCGGCTATGAGGGCGAAGAGGGCACGGGCGACTTTAACTATGGAGAGGCTCTGCAAAAATCTCTGCTGTTTTACGAGCTGCAAAGAAGCGGCGACCTTGACGAGAACACGCTCCGCACAAATTGGCGCGGCGACAGCGGTTTGAACGACGGCGCGGACAACGGTCTCGACCTCACAGGCGGTCTTTATGACGCGGGAGACAACGCTAAATTCAATCTGCCTATGGCGTACACTGCTACAATGCTTGCGTGGAGCGTTTACGAGGACAAGGACGCTTACGAGAAAAGCGGTCAGCTTGATTATGCGCTGGGCAATATCAAATGGATATGCGACTATCTGATAAAATGTCACCCCGAGGACGACGTTTACTACTATCAGGTTGGCGACGGCAATGCTGACCACGCGTGGTGGGGTCCCGCCGAGGTAATGCAGATGGAACGCCCGTCTTTTAAGGTGGATAAAAACGCTCCGGGTTCGGCGGTCGCGGGAGAGGCTGCCGCGGCTCTGGCGGCGTGCGCGGCTGTTTACAAGGATATCGACGGCGATTACGCGGACGAGTGCCTAACTCACGCGAAGCAGCTTTACGACTTTGCCGACAGCACCAAAAGCGACGACGGCTATACCGCTGCCAACGGTTTTTACAACTCTTGGAGCGGTTTTTACGACGAACTGACTTGGGCGGCTGTTTGGCTGAATTTGGCAACGGGCGACGCCGAGTGGCTGGATAAGGCGAAAGGTTATATTTCGCAATGCGATGCGAACCCTCAATGGTCGCTTTGTTGGGACAACAAGTCGATGGGCGCGCTCTGTCTTTTGGCGAAGCTGACGGGCGACAGCGCATATAAGTCTCAAATCGAGGAATGTCTTGACTGGTGGTGCAATGATATTACATATACCCCGAAAGGTTTGGCGTGGCTCGACCAATGGGGCAGTTTGCGCTACGCAACTACAATGGCTATGGTGGCGCAGTCTTACGCTGAAAGCGACGCTTGTTCAAAGGACAAGTCGGATAAATATACCGAGTTCTGCGAAAAGCAAGTGAATTACGCGCTGGGAAACTCGGGACGAAGCTTTGTTGTCGGCTTCGGCGAAAATCCGCCCGAGCACCCTCATCATCGAACTGCGCAAGGCTCTTGGGCGGATAATATGAACGAGCCGTCAAGTCACCGTCACACGCTTTTTGGCGCTCTGGTCGGCGGTCCCGACGCGAACGACAGCTACAACGACTCGGTTTCCGACTACACTGCAAACGAGGTCGCGTGCGACTATAACGCGGGTTTCACGGGAGCGCTCGCCAAAATGTACAAGAAGTACGGCGGGCAAACCCTTAAGGACTTCGGCGCGGTAGAACCCGTGGGCGAGGAGATGTTTGTCGAACAGAAAATAAACGCTTCGGGCGACGGTTTTACGGAGATAAAGGCGCTTGTGTACAATCAATCGGGGTGGCCTGCAAGAGTGGGTAAAAATCTTGAGCTGCGCTATTTTGTTGATTTGCCCGAGCTTTCCGACCCCTCCGCTGTCACCGTCAGTCTGAACTACGGCGAGGGCGCGAAATTCGGCGGCGTTTACGAGTGGGATAAGGATAAGAGCATTTATTACATAAGCATTGATTTTTCCGACAGTCTTATTTATCCCGGCGGTCAGAGCGCCTACAAAAAAGAGGTGCAGTTCCGTATGAGCGCGGACGGCTGGAACGCCGAAAACGACCCGTCTTACGACGAACTTAAAGGTACAAACGGCTCTGATATGATACGCGCAAATTCTGCGGGGCTTTATGAAAACGGTGAACTTGTTTTCGGTACCGAGCCGAATGGCAAGTCCACGGGCACGGCGGTAACTCCGGCGGAAAGTACCTCAAACGGCGACAATCAGGTTTCAAACTCGGAGCGGTCGGTTCCAACTCCTACAGCTCCGCAAAATCCCTCGGCGGAGAACGGCGGCTTAAAGGTGTCGCTCAATCAGCAGCAATCGAGCGGCAGCGGTTCTACTATAGGTTTGAACATTGATATCGTAAACAACACGGGCAAAGCCATAGACCTTTCCGCTTTGGAAGTGGATTATTTCTTCACTGCCGACGGCAAGAGCGGTATAGTCTGCGAGTGCGACCACGCCGCAGTGAACGGCAGCGGTTACACGGGCGTTACCGATAAGGTGAAGAGCGCATTTTCTGAACATTCGGGCGAGAACTCCGACACAAAGTGCGCTGTAACGTTTTCGGGAGGTTCGCTTGGCGGCGGCGATACGCTGACTTTGCAGCTTCGCATTCACGCCGCGGATTGGTCGAATTTCGACCTGTCGAACGATTTTTCGAGCGGCAGCGCGGAGCATATTCTCATTACGCAAGGCGGGTCGGCGATTTTCGGCGAACAACCGTGACAATAGTATAAACGCGGGCGGTTCTCTTGGAGAGCCGCTTTTGTTTTGTATTTTTGTAGAAATGGTTATTTAAAATCAAGCCAAACTTTACAAAGTTTTGCGCAACTAACTTGTGAAAAGTATACAAAAAATTAGCGTAAACTAACTTGTTTAAAAAAATCTCTTGACAATCGAACAAAATCGGATTATAATATAAATCGGTTAGAGAACACTAACGCAGTTAGCTTCGCTTAATAACTGACTTGAATCGGAGGGATAATAATGATGCCGCTTACATTTGCAAATTCCGGAGAGGAGGTGATGATACGAAAAGTCGGAGGGAACGGCGATACTAAGCGTTTTTTGGAGAGCTTGGGGTTTGTCGTCGGAGGAAACGTGACTGTAGTAAACGAAATCGGCGGAAACGTCATTGTTAAAGTCAAGGAATCACGCGTGGCAATTTCAAAGGAAATGGCACAGCGGGTTATGGTTTGATTAAAGGAGGAAATTATGGCAACATTGAAAGACGCGAAAATCGGTTCTACGGTGACGGTCAAGAGACTTGTCGGCGAGGGTGCTGTCAAGCGCAGAATTATGGATATGGGGCTTACGAAAGGCACCGAGGTGACAATAAGAAAGGTCGCGCCGCTCGGCGATCCTATTGAAGTCACCGTGCGCGGTTACGAGTTGTCTCTGCGTAAAGCGGACGCGGAAATGGTCGAGATTTAATTCTCGGCTTTTTTCGGAAAATGAGTTAGTTTTGCATAATGCGGTTAGCTTTGCATAACAATAATATAACGGGAGGAAACGATAAAATGGAAATAAAGATAGCGCTGGCGGGAAATCCCAACGCCGGCAAAACAACGCTGTTTAACGCGCTGACAGGCTCCAATCAGTTTGTGGGAAACTGGCCGGGAGTTACCGTTGAAAAGAAAGAGGGCAGGCTGAAAGGCGAAAAGGACGTTACAGTCACAGACCTGCCGGGAATTTATTCGCTGTCGCCGTACACTCTCGAAGAGGCGGTGGCGAGAAATTACCTGATAAACGAGCGCCCCGACGCGATTTTGAATATCATCGACGGTACAAACCTTGAGCGCAATCTGTACCTCACCACACAGCTCGCCGAGCTTGGAATACCGATGGTGTGCGCCGTAAATATGATGGACGTGGTGAAGAAAAACGGCGATAATATCAATTTTGGACAGCTCTCAAAGCGGCTTGGCTGCGAGGTCTGCGAAATATCCGCGCTGAAAGGCACGGGCATAACCGAAGCGGCTGAAAAAGCCGTTGAAGCGGCGCGTTCAAAGCGAAAGATGGTGCCGCAGCACGCGTTTTGCGGCTGCGTGGAGCACGCTCTGGCTCATATTGAGGAAGCGTTTTTGCACGACAAGCCCGAGGAACAGCAGCGCTGGTTCGCTGTGAAACTGTTTGAGCGCGATAAAAAGGTTATTGAAATGCTGAACGTTCCAAGCGGTACGCTCTCACACATCGAAGATGATATCAAAGCCGCCGAAAAGGAAATGGACGACGACGCGGAAAGCATAATCACCAACGAGCGTTACCTTTACATAGCGGAAGTTATCAAGGAGTGTTACAAGAAAAAGCACAAAGGCGCGCTTACAATTTCGGATAATATAGACAGGGTGGTAACAAACCGCTTTTTGGCGCTGCCTATTTTCGCGGTTGTAATGATTATCGTGTATTTTGTCTCGATAACGTCTGTCGGAACGCTCGTCACCGATTGGACTAACGACGGACTGTTCGGCGACGGCTGGCATTTGTTCGGGATAGACGGCGATTTGGATAAAGATACCGATGAATGGGCGGAGCAGAATGTTTTCACGTCCGAAGCGGGCGCGGTTATCGACAGAGCAGTCGAAAATCCCGAAATCAAGGGCGCGGGCGATTTGAAAGAAGCGTTCGAGAATAAGAATTTTGAGGCGTTTGGCGAGGCTTACGGCTCTTACCGCGATGAGTTTTATAAATACGCGGAATATGATGATAATGAGGTGTTGATAAACGCGGACGCGGAAAACGTCTACAATATCGACGCCGCGTTCGCCGCGGGAGCTTTGGACGAGGACGGCGAGTTCGCTTCTCCCGACCCGTCGGAATACGGTGTTTGGGTTCCCGGAATTCCCGTTTTGGTTGAAAAAGGCTTGGATAACATTAATTGCGTTGAATGGCTGAAGTCGCTGATACTTGACGGCATTGTGGGCGGCGTGGGCGCTGTATTGGGCTTTGTGCCGCAGATGCTGGTGCTCTTCATTTTCTTGGCGCTTTTGGAATCCTGCGGCTATATGGCGCGTATCGCGTTTGTTATGGATAGGATATTCCGCCGCTTTGGTCTGTCGGGAAAAAGCTTTATACCTATGCTTATCGGTTCAGGCTGCGGCGTTCCGGGAATTATGGCTTCCCGCACTATCGAAAACGAGCGTGACCGCCGTATGACAATTATGACGACAACGTTTATTCCGTGCGGCGCGAAAATGCCGATAATCGCGCTGATAGCGGCGGCGCTTTTTGACGGCGCTTGGTGGGTCGCGCCCTCGGCTTACTTTATCGGCGTGGCAGCTATCATAGTTTCGGGCATTATGCTGAAAAAGACGAAGATGTTTGCGGGCAACCCCGCACCGTTCGTTATGGAACTTCCCGCGTATCACATCCCCACATTCGGAAACGTAATGCGCTCAATGTGGGAGCGCGGTTGGAGCTTTATCAAGAAAGCGGGTACGATCATTCTGCTCTCCTCGATATTGATTTGGGCGGGCAGCTCGTTCGGCTGGACGGACGGAGCATTCGGTTTCAGCACCGAACTTGAAATGGAAAATTCAATACTCGGAAAAATCGGTCAGGGCATTTGTTGGATATTCGCGCCTTTGGGCTTTGGAGAGCCTGCGGCGGCTGTCGCGACTATTATGGGTCTGGTCGCGAAGGAAGAGGTCGTCGGCGTGTTCGGCGTTCTCGATTTCGAGGGCTTGACCGCCTTGGCGGGCTATTCGTTCCTTGTATTTAACCTGCTTTGCGCACCCTGCTTCGCGGCTATAGGCGCTATCAGGCGAGAGATGAACTCCGCAAAGTGGACGTGGTTCGCAATCGGATATCAGTGCGGATTCGCTTACGCGGTTTCGCTGATGATAAATCAGTTCGGTTTGCTGTTTTCGGGCAGCGTCAACGTGATAGGTTTGATTTTCGCTATAGCGGTATTTGCTTTTATGATTTATATGCTGGTTCGTCCTTATAGAGAAAGTTCTGGGCTTACTCAAAAGGTCAAGATTTGAAAGAGGTGCGTTATGATTGATTTTTTAACAAATTACGGCGGATCTTTAGCCGTGGGCTTAATAGTTCTCGCGTTAGTCTCGTTTATCATAATTCGGGGCGTTAAAGATAAACGGGCGGGGAAGTCGGCTTGCGGCGGCGACTGCTCGTGCTGCGGCGCGTGTAAGTACGGCAATAAAGAAAAGAAGCATAAGGTGTGATTATATTACTTTGATTAAGGATCGCCGTTCCAAAAGCACGGCGGTTCTTTTTGGATATCAAAAAACGTTAAAATAAGCAAGGTGTAACATGACTAAATTTTTTAGCACTCTCTTATGCAGAGTGCTAAATTTTACGCAAACATAACTGTTCTGTCACATATCTAACACAATAGGGGTGTATAACATTAAGTAAAGAAAGGAAGTAATAAGAAGTTCGACAAACGCAAATAATATTCCACACAAAAGAAAAATCACCGCACAGCGGCGAAAAACAAGACGGTATTTTGAGGAGGAATTTATATGTACGGCTTAACACCATTTGAGAAAAGAACTTATGACTTATTTGACGCGTTCCACGATTTTGAGGACAATTTCTTTAACGCGTCCATGACAACGGGCTGCAAAACCGACATTAAAGACGAGGGCGACAAGTATGTTCTCGAAGCGGAAATGCCCGGCTTTGAAAAGGAAGATATCAAGCTCGACCTCGATGGCGACAGACTGATACTCTCGGCGGAGCACAGCGCGACCAACGATGAAAAGGACGATAACGGAAAATATATACGCCGCGAACGCTCGTTCGGCTCGTTCAGCCGCAGTTTTGACGTAAGTGCGGTGGATACCGATAAGATCGGCGCGGAATACAAAAACGGCATTTTAATTCTCGATCTGCCGAAAAAGCAGGCGACAGTTCCGGCGGCGAGACGGCTTGAGATCAAATAATTCCGTAAAAGCCGCATAAATAAACAACAAACCGATTCCGTTTTTCAAGCGGAATCGGTTTTGCTTATTACAGTATTTCAATCGCCCGTGGACTCCCTCAGAATAAGGCTGTGCGGGAGCTTGTAGGTGGATTTGTCTGGGGTGTCGGACTTCATATTGACAATGAGCTTTTCAATGACGGTTTTGCCGAGCAAGTAACACGGCTGCTCAACCGTTGACAGTTTCGGTATAAACATGTGCGAGTAGGCTATGTTATCGAAGCCGAAGAATAATAAGTCTTTTCCGACGGTTATCCCGTGCTGCACAGCGTAGGTCATTGCGCCGATGGAGATGGTATCCGAGATGGAGAAGATAGCGTCGGGCTTGTTATCAAGGCTCATCAGTTCCTCGCAGCCTTTCGTGCCCGTGTCCGCGTCATAGTCGCCGTAGTAAACGAGTTTCTCGTCAAACGGAATGCCCGCCTCTTTTAACGCGCGCTTGTAGCCGTTTTCACGGTCTACCGAGGATTGACTGCGTATCTCGGTGGTGATAAGTCCGATACGCCGTCTGCCCTTACCGATAAGATAACTTGTCGCGTCAAAACCCGCGCGTTCGTTGTCGATAGTCACGCACAAAATATCGTCAATGTTAAGTCTTTCCAGACATATAGCAAGTTTATAGCGTTTTGAAAGGTCGCTTATCGTTTTGCTGTCAAGCCGCGGAGCCATCAGCACAGCGCCGTCCACGGCTCGCGAAAACAACATTCCCAAAAGGTGCATTTCGTGTTCGGCGTCGTTGCGCGTGGTGGCTATCAGCACGTCGTAGCCCTCCGCATAAGCCGCGTCCTGCATTCCGCGCAGCACGTCGTTATAAAACGACTGCTCCGTAGAGCCTATTATCGCCAATATGCGCTTCGTTTCGCTTTTGCGCAAATCTCTTCCCAAAAAATTCGGGCTGTAGCCCAATTCCTCAACGGCACGGTTCACCGCTTGTATTGCGTCCTCGGATACGTTGTTCTTATTGTTCAACACCCTTGAAACCGTCGCCACCGACACGTTAGCTGCCCGCGCGACGTCCTTTATCGTTATATTCACAAACTTCACCTCCGAGTGAAAGCAACCGATTTATAATTTACAGTTGACCGTTGACAGTTATGGCAACGGATATAATCGTTTTAGTCTTTATATATATAATACAACAATTGTTAATCGTTTTCAATGGGCAAGTTGCACAAATTGGATTGTAACTTCTTACATAATTTTAAGTTGTTAAGTAATTCTCGGCTATTTTACTTTTTTCGAGCCGGTACGTTAAGGTAAATTTGCTTTATCAAGCTTTCCGAAAACGGAATAAAACGTTTTAGTCAAAAAAAAGAGCGGGGAGCTGTGCTCCTCGCCCATAAAAGAAAATTTTATATCTTTAAATTATAAATATTTTTTAAGCGCGTCTGCCTTGTCGGTCTTTTCCCAGGCAACGTCCAGATCTTCGCGACCCATGTGTCCGTAAGCCGCAACCTGCTTGTACTGCGGTTTTCTCAAATCGAGCGTCTTGATGATCGCGGAGGGGCGCAGGTCAAATTCTTTAACGACCGCTTCGGCGATCTTCTCGTCCGCGATCTTCCCTGTGCCGAACGTGTCGATCATAACGGAAACGGGCTTAGCTACGCCGATAGCGTAAGCAAGCTGAATTTCCACGCGCTCCGCAAGACCCGCCGCAACGATGTTTTTCGCTACGTAACGCGCCATATACGCCGCCGAACGGTCGACTTTCGTGGGGTCTTTGCCCGAAAACGCTCCGCCGCCGTGACGGGAATATCCGCCGTATGTATCAACGATTATCTTGCGTCCCGTAAGTCCGCTGTCGCCCATCGGTCCGCCTACCACGAAGCGTCCGGTGGGGTTTACGAAATATTTCGTGTTCTCATCGAGAAGCTCTGCGGGAATGGTCGTCTTGATGACCTTTTCGATAATGTCCGCGCGAATTTGTTCGAGCGTCGCCGAAGCGAGGTGCTGCGACGATACGACCACCGTATCAACGCGCGTGGGTTTGTCGCCGTCGTACTCAACGGTAACTTGCGTTTTGCCGTCCGGGAGCAGATACGGGATAGTACCGTTTTTGCGAACTTCCGTAAGTTTTTTGGCAAGCTTGTGTGCAAGGCTTATCGGCATAGGCATAAGTTCGGGAGTTTCCGAGCAAGCGAACCCGAACATCATTCCTTGGTCGCCTGCGCCCGTGTCGTTCTCGTTCTGCTCGCGCCCCTCGAGAGCGTTGTTTACGCCCATCGCAATATCGGGCGACTGCTCGTCAAGCGAAACGAGAACCGCGCAGCCGTCAGCGTCGAAGCCGTACTCGCTCGATGTGTAGCCGATGTCGCGGACAGTTTTGCGAACTATCCCCGGAATATCAACATACGCCGTGGTTGAGATTTCTCCCATAACAGTCACCATACCCGTTGTGGTAACGGTCTCGCAGGCAACTCTGCCCATTGGGTCTTGCTCGAGTATTGCGTCGAGTATCGCGTCCGAGATGTTGTCGCAGATCTTGTCGGGGTGACCCTCGGTGACGCTTTCCGATGTGAATAATTTCTTGTTTTCCATTGTACATTTTCCTTTCGTATAATAAAGTAATATACAAAATGCTCGCTTCATAAGGAGCGAGCAGTTAAAAATCTTCCGTTCACTCCTTATCTCTCGGTGGTTTGTTAAAAACCCCGCAGGACGTAGCACCTTGACAGTTGACAGTGTATAATTGACAGTTGACAATTATAAATGTCAACCGCGTACCACCAACTGACAGGTTGCCGGACTTCATAGGGACCAGTCCCCCCGTGACTTTCCCAAAGGAAAAGTCACTTCGCGTTTTCCCTTTGGGAAAACGCGCCGCAATCCGCTTTGTGGTCAAATTGCGTCGAAGTCACTCTTGATAAGGCATTTTGCATTCTCAGTATAGCATACTGTATTACGCTTGTCAAGTACTTTTTTAAATTTTGTCGAAAAATTTTTTAATTTTTATTGACATTACAATAACCGGGTGATATAATTATAATAAGGAAGTTATTGACTCGGTTAAGGAGGGTATTATGAAAAAGAAAAATATCCCGATTGTTTCAATAATAACGCTGAATTTGTTGATTATCGGCGTACTGTTTACCTCGCGTTTTGAAATGGCTTTTATTTGGCTGACTTGGGCGATTTGCGCCGCCGATGTTTGTCGCGTTATGCGCGAATGTCGGAAATATAATTTACAAAGCGGTTAAAAAACGAAAAGCGGCGTTGACGGAGAACGTCGGCGCGGAGAGAGGTCCGTCTACCGTTGAGAGTATATCCGACACTATCTCCAAACTCGAAAAACAGCGCGACGAGTTCAAAAAAGCAAAAGAACTTACGGGTTCTTCCGTTATCGACAAGCGGATAAACAGTCTTGAAAACCGCATAAGCAATCTCGAAAAGCGGCTTTCAAAACTTAAAGAAAAAGATGACGGCGAGTGTCAGACTTGCAAAAACCGCAAGTATCAGGACGATTCGGACGACCCGGGCGTGTCGTTCAAGTCCGCGACAAAGGTCTCGCCGGGAGCGGCGGGAGCGGCGGTGCGCGGTCATGAGAACGAGCACGTTGTCCGCGAACGCGCAAAAGCCGCGCGCGAGGGCAGAGAAGTCGTGTCTCAGAGCGTGGTCATTAAAACCGCGATTTGCCCCGAGTGCGGCAAAAGCTACGTTGCGGGCGGTGAAACAACTACCGTTACGCGCGCTAAAGTCGACGCGGCGGGAAATATAAATAATGAAGAAAATCATATTGCCCCGTCGGATAAACCCGATAATTCCGAAAAAACGGACGAGCGTTTCGAGGTCGGAAAGTACGACAGACAGAGCGAAAAGGGAAGATTTTTCGACGTTACGGTTTAAAACCTCTTGACAAATCCGAAAAGCCGTGTTATAATAGTAATGTTGCAAACGCGTTGAAGGGAAAAAAGTTTGCATTGGCGTTTTCAGAGAGCCGTCGGTTGGTGTGAGACGGTAACGCAATGCCGACACAGCTCCTCCCCGAGCGGAACAGGCGAAAGGTTTTGCCGATTAGCTTGCTTCGGGTTCTCCCGTTACAGAGTGCGGCGTTGTCAGACGCTAATGAGAGGGCGAGTGTTCGTAAAGCGAACACCCTCAAACGGAGTTGCTGCTCTGTTCGAGGTCTTGTGAGAGGTCGTCAACGAGAGTGGTACCGTGGACTAAATCCCGTAAAGGCGGGTTTTTAGCTTCATCTCTCGTCCTTTAAAGGGCGGCAGATGAAGCTTTTTTGTTGCCCGAAAAGGAGCGGTGTATGAGAATAGTCGCGATAATTATCGGTGCGTTGGGGCTTTACGTTTGCGTGATGAATTACATTGCAATGGGCGTGAGTATTTACAACTCAAAGCACGATATTGACCGTCACGTTTCGCCTGTACCGTTTGTCGGAGGGATCGCATTGTTTGCGTCGGCAATGATTTTGCTCCCAAGGAGCGTTTGGGCTTTGTCGTTTATTGCGTTCGCGCTCGATTACACCTATCCATCATTTATTTATGCCTTATTTAAGGGCTGTTTTAAGTAATTAAACAGGAGGAAATTTCTATGAAATTTGCAAACAAGTATCAAAGACGTTATTTTATGCCGCCCTATCCTTGCTTGGACTGGGCGAAGAAAGAGTACATTGACAAGCCGCCCGTTTGGTGCTCGGTAGATTTGCGCGACGGTAATCAGGCGCTTATCATTCCGATGAGCTTGGAGGAAAAACTGGAGTTTTGGAAATATCTGGTGGACGTCGGCTTTAAGGAAATCGAGATAGGTTTCCCCGCGGCAAGCGAGACCGAGTATGAGTTCTGCCGCGCTCTTATCGAACGAAATTTGATTCCCGACGACGTTACCGTTCAGGTGCTCACTCAGAGCCGCGAGCACATCATCAAGAAAACTTTCGAGGCTCTGGACGGCTGTAAAAACGCTATCGTCCACCTCTACAATTCAACGTCCGTTGCTCAAAGAGAACAGGTGTTCAAGAAGTCGAAAGAGGAGATAATCGAGATAGCGACAAGCGGCGCAAAACTCATCAATGATATGAACAAGGGGCGTTTTCGTCTTGAATACTCGCCCGAGAGCTTCACGGGCACCGAGCCGGAGTTCGCTGCGGAGATCTGCAATGCCGTTATCGATATCTGGCAGCCCGCGCCCGACAATAAAGTTATCATCAATCTGCCCGTTACCGTTGCGGAAAGTATGTCGCACGTTTACGCTCAGCAGATAGAGTATATTTGCAAAGAACTGCATTGCCGCGAGAACGTCGTGGTGTCGCTGCACCCGCATAACGACCGCGGCTGTGCCGTAGCCGATACCGAACTGGGTCTGCTGGCGGGCGCTGACAGAGTTGAGGGCACGCTGTTCGGTAACGGCGAGCGCACGGGCAACGTAGATATCGTCACGCTGGCTCTGAATATGTACACCCACGGCGTGGAGCCTAATTTGGATCTTACAAACCTGCCCGCGCTTGTGGAGGTCTACGAGCGTTTGACGAGAATGAAAGTCAACGAGCGGTCTCCTTACAGCGGAGCGCTGGTTTACGCGGCGTTCTCCGGCTCTCATCAGGACGCTATCGCGAAAGGTATGCACTGGCGTGAGGAAAAAGGTTTGGAGCAGTGGAACGTGCCGTACATTCCCATCGACCCGCACGACGTCGGCAGAGAATACGAGGGCGATGTTATCAGAATAAATTCGCAGTCCGGCAAGGGCGGCATAGCGTATCTTCTCGAACAGAACTACGGAATAATTATGCCGCCGAAAATGCGCGACGATCTGCGCGGCGTGGTGAAGAACGTTTCGGACAAGAACCACAAGGAGCTTAAGCCCGACGAGGTCTACGCGATATTCAAAAACACCTACGTCAACATAAAGTCCAAGCTGGATGTGGTCGAGGCGCACTACACACAGGGCGAATGCATTACAGCCGATGTGACCGTGAAGATAAACGGCGAGCGCCGAGTGCTCCAAGGCGATGGCAACGGACGTTTGGACGCGGTCTCCAACGCGATAAAGGACGCGCTGGGGCTGGACTACACCATCTCCACCTATTCCGAGCACGCTATCGAGCAGACATCAAAGGCAAAGGCGGCGTCTTATGTCGGCATTACGACAAATAACGGCAGAGTAGGCTGGGGCGTGGGCATAGACACCGATATTGTTGTTGCGTCCATTAAGGCTCTGATATCGGCTATAAACAATTCGGGGCTTATTTAAAGGAATATTAATCTGTGTAAAAAACTCTACAAACGGAAAAGACTGCGGTGCCGAGCAAAAGCTCGGCATTGCAGTCTCGGTTTGTAGAAAAAGTCGGCTATAAAAAAAGAAAAAATAGTCAACCTCATTGAGTGGCATAGGGGGAAAGGGGTGAGGGAGAGAGGAAAAGGGAGCTCGAGGGCGAGTGACCGCAAGCGGTCACCCTAAACCCGTAGGGAGAGGGGAGAGGGGGGCTTCCTGCCGTTTGAAAAAATACCGTAGGTAGAAGTAAAGAATGCATTTGTGAGGATATCAAAGGTAGACTGCCCCCCTCTCCCCTCTCCCGAAGGGTTGTCCCCTCGAAACCGGCAACGTAACATTACAAAGCAACATATTAAAAAAACAAAAAGTTTTCCCCTCGCAACGGGCGTATAAAGTTTACAATTAAACGTGAAAAAGTTGTTTTCTACAGACTGAAAGCTGCGGTGCTGAGCAAAGGCTCGGCACCGCAGTCTTGCTTGATATGAAATTAAAAAATCATTCAAGGGACTCTTTATCAATGGTTCCCGTAAACTCCGTTCCGTATTGAGCAAAGACGCGGGTGCGCTGTTCGTCCTCTTTGATATCAAAGAGAGTTCGCTCGTCGGTCTCGCCGCCCGCCAGCTTGAGCAAGGTCGGGTACAAGTCCTCATGACTTATCGGCGCGTTGGATATTTTCAAGCCCGTTTCCGTTTGATGAGCGGGTTTGTACATCAAAAGCGGGCATATTCCGCTTGTGCCGCCGACGTCGCGCAAACCGTGATCCGCCATTATAAAGATATCGCTGTTGTCGTAAATGCCGTTCTCTTTAAGCGCCGCCAGATATCTGTTTATGACCTTGTTTACCGCGATTCCCTGATCGCGCGGATCGGAATCGTTTCCCGAATGCCGCGACAAATCGGCGTTCAGGTTTCTCGGCAAATGCAGTCCGTAAATATGTATGAACTTAAAGCAAGGCTTGTCGGTGAAGCTGAATGAGCCGCTTGCGCTGTTATAGAACGCCATGTTGTCGGGGTAATAGTTGGTGCTTTCGCCCGAGGGGTCGCAAACTTGCCCGAACTCCTCGCCGTAGACCAAAAACGGGTTTTTGAAAAGCTCCGGTATACCGCGGAAGAACGACAGTTTTATAAGCTGTCCGGTCGTAACGGAAATATCCTTGAACGTCGTTTTGCGGAGCAGATAGTTTTCGGCGTAGTTTTTGAAGATCTTTTCGGGGAAAGTGCTCGCCGAGCAGTAGATGCCGGTCTTGTAGTTTTCCTTTATTCGGTCGAACAGCTCGAGATTGTCGTATTGGGTAATTATCTGCCCCAGACCGTTCTCAAGGTGAATGGTGTCGCACTTTTCACCCGTGAAAATACTGTGCGCCGCCCAATTGGTGTAGGTGTACATTCCGAGAGCGTCTTTATAATAAGTAAAGCCGTCGAGTTCCGACAGCGAATCAGGCTCCGCCTCAAAGGCTTGGTCGAACACCAGAGAGTCGTATTCATCGGGCATAATTATTATGAGGTTTTTATCCGTGCTGTATTCTTTCAGGTATTTTGAGGTGCAGACATATCGTTCGCTGTGGTCGAACAAATCCCGATCTTCGTCAAACTTGACTTGAATGGTGGTCATCAGGTTTGCAAGCGAAAAGCAAAGCGTTATTATCTGTATCAACAAAACCGCTCCCGAAACGAAGTAAACGGCGGTTTCCACGGTTTCTGAATGTTTGCGGGCAAAGAAAAACGGCGCCGCCAAAATAACGAGCCACAGAGCAAGATTCAATACGATCTTCCAAATCGGCACGGTATAACGGCTTCCGTCAAGCGCTCCCATGTGAATGCTCAAAGAGTTCGCTTGAATATAGAATGCCAGCGATACGGAAAAGAGCACATACCGCACCGCCGCCCCCGCTCTACCTTTAGTGAGCGAAAGTGCGGTCATCGCCGCCGCGAAAACCACCGCCGTCAACACGCCGAGCGGTATTGCGGGATTTATCGGCAAAGACAGTTCCAGCGCGTGTGACAAATAAAAATCCATCGGCGTAAAAAAGCATACGTTAACCGCCGCGAACAGACTGAGAATGACGTTTCGTATAACGCGTTTGCCGCTCTCGCTTTTTTCCCATTCGTTAAGGCGCTTGAATATTGACACGGTAATCCCCCTCAAGTTTAAATTTTCGGATCCGTCCAGCCGCCCTTGCCGAACCGCAGGTCTTCGTCCTCAAAGTTTTCATCGGTGTAGCCCGTGATTGCGTTCGGGTCTCTGAATTTCGCGTGCAGATATTCGTCCTTTTCGCGGGCTTCGGTCTCGGCGACTTGCTTATCTATGTACATTTTTACCAGATGCCGCGCCGCAAATCTCAGCGCAAACGCCAGCGCCATAACGATCATATTCAATATGCAGAACGTTCCGTCGCCTTTTGAGATCGCGTAAATGCAGCCCACAGCCCCCGCCAGTACTCCAACAACAAGCGCGATGTTGCAAGCGGTTTCCTTATACTCTCCGTGCATGGCTTTCACAAAAACATAAATGCCCACGGCGAGAAACGCCAAGTCTAACATTATATCACCTCAGATCTCAAAATCGGGCGTGCGCATTGGCAGCTGTAAAATGCTCCGCGCCATGCCGTCAAGCTTTGAAACGGATATCCCGTAGCGCTTTCGCGGGCGCTTGGCGTTCTCTTGCTCGATAAGCTTACGTTTTATGGCGTTTCGCTTTACTATCTTAAAGTAAGCCTCCACGCGCGCTTTTTTGCGAAGTCTCGCTTTAAGAGCTTCTTTGCGCTCCTCCGCTTCAATACGCTCGGCGCGCTCTTGGCGCGGGTCGGGTTTAGTGCGGTATTGCGAGATCTCGCCGCGGCGGTCGACAATAATAATGCTGTCCTTGCCGCCAAGCGCCGAAAGTTTGTCTATCTTCTCGGCAAGCTCATCTGCAAGTTTTGGGTCGGAGAGCAGTTTTTCTTCATACTTTGGCGAAACAGCCACGAAGCTGCTCTTATTAAAATATATTGACTCGTATGCGTCCTTCAATTCATCGGAAAAACCGAAGTCCGCGTTTGCGGAGACATTGGACGGGCGCTTCGCCGACAAATCGTTCAAGTTTTCCGTAATTATCATAATGCATCACCTTAAATATAGTATAGCACATAAATTATAACTTTTCAATAGCCCGCAAAAAATTTTTGAAAATTCACAAAAAAATTGTTAAAAATGTTGAAATGTCGGAAAAAGTGTGGTATAATACTATATATAGACTAAAAAACCGTAAAAATAATAAAGGAGAATATTATAGTATGAGATGTCCCGAATGTGGTTGTGAGGAAAGTAAAGTAATCGATTCCCGACCCACCGAAAACAAGGTGCGCCGCCGCCGCGAGTGTATTAAATGCGGCACGCGCTTTACAACTTACGAGATAATCGAAGAAATACCGCTGATGATAATTAAAAAGGATCACACAATTGAGCCGTTCGACCGTGAAAAGCTTGTTGACAGGCTCTGCCGTGCTACGGTCAAGCGTCCTGTTTCTCTGGAGACTATCGAGAACATTGTTGAGGAGATCGCCGCCGACCTTAAAAATTCGCTGCAACGCGAGGTGACGTCGGATAAGATAGGAGAGCTGGCGCTTCATAAGCTTAAACAAATTGACGATGTGGCATATATTCGGTTTGCGTCCGTTTATCGTGAATTTAACGATGTTGACAGTTTTATGAAGATAATTTCCGAGCTGAAAGACGACAGAAATCGTTGATTTGAAAAAAATATAATTTTTTGAGAAATTTTTTAAAAAACCTCTTGACAAACCCTCGATGATGTTATATAATAGAAAAGCACTCGGAAAAAGGGTGCCGAAACGGGTCGAAACGAGAGGGAAAACGAAAAAAATTTTTAAAAAATTTGAAAAAACCTCTTGACA
>CANRFR010000037.1 GCA_947629945.1 uncultured Clostridia bacterium
AGCCGCCCAAATACTCCATAGAAGAGTGCAAGGAGCGCGACGCTACCTATGCGGCTCCGCTGAAAGTTACGGCAAGATTGTTTAACAAGGAAACGGACGAGCCGATAGATAACGAGATCTATATGGGCGATATGCCGCTGATGACAGACAGCGGAACGTTCGTTATCAACGGCTCGGAGCGCGTGGTGGTATCGCAGCTGGTGCGTTCGCCGGGCGTGTATTACGGATTTGATTACGACAAAACAGGTAAAAAGCTGTTTAAGGCGACCGTTATCCCGAATCGCGGCGCGTGGCTGGAGCTTGAAATGGACGGCTCGGACGTGTTCTATGTCCGCATAGATAAGAACAGAAAGTTCGCGTGCACGACGTTCCTTAGAGCTATCGGACTTTCAAGCGATCAAGATCTCAAGGATAAGTTCGGCGAGGATCCGCGTATCACCGTAACGATAGACAGCGGTAAGGACAACACCAAGAACGAGGAAGAGGCTCTTCTGGAGGTTTACAGAAAGCTCCGTCCGGGCGAACCCGCGACGGTGGATTCCGCGCGTACTACGCTTGATAATCTGTTTTTCGATCCGAAAAGATACGACTTGTCGCGTTTCGGACGCTATAAGTATAACAAAAAGCTCGCTATCTCGGCGCGCCTTGTGGGAAAAAAGTCTGCGGGGAATATCGTTGCTCCGCTGACGGGCGAGGTGCTGCTTTCCGACGGCGAGATCATAACAAAGGAAAAGGCTCTTGAAATACAGAACTCCGGCATTACCGAGGTCACCGTATATAAAGAAGAGGGCGAGGGCACTCTGAAGATCGTCGGCAACGGAATGGTTGATATCCACGAATACGTTCCCGAGGATATGGACGTTGAAAAGCTCGGCATAAACGAGTTGGTAAAATTCGGCGTGCTGGCGGAGATACTCGAAGAGGCGGACGGCGACGACGAAAAGCTGGCGCAGCTTATCGCGGCGAGAAGCGAGGAGCTTATCCCCAAGCACATCACTCTTGAGGACATTTTCGCGGCTGTCGGCTATTTCATCAACCTTAACGAGGGCGTAGGCGACATCGACGATATAGATCATCTGGGCAACAGACGTATCCGCTGCGTGGGCGAGCTGCTGCAAAACCAGTTCAGAATAGGCTTCACGCGTATGGAGCGCACCATTCGCGAGAGAATGGGACTTTGGGGCAACGAACAGGAAAATGTTACCCCCGACAAGCTGATAAACGCGCGTCAGGTCATCGCGGCAATGAAAGAGTTCTTCGGAAGCTCTCCGCTGTCGCAGTTTATGGATCAGAACAACCCGTTGGCGGAGCTTACGCATAAAAGACGTTTGTCGTCGCTGGGTCCGGGCGGACTTTCGCGTGACCGCGCGGGATTTGAAGTCCGCGACGTTCACTATTCGCACTACGGACGTATGTGTCCTATTGAAACCCCCGAAGGTCCTAACATCGGACTTATCTCTTATCTCGCGACTTTTGCGCGCATAAATTGCTACGGCTTTATTGAAGCGCCGTACCGCCGCGTTGATAAGGAAACGGGCGTGGTTTTGGACGAGGTCGTTTATATGACCGCGGACGTTGAGGATAACTACGTTGTGGCGCAGGCTAACGAACCGCTCGACGAGCAGGGGCGCTTCGCACGACCCAGAGTAAACGCGCGCTGCCGCGACGCGATTCTTGAAATAGAGCGCGAAAAAGTTGACTTTATGGACGTATCGCCGAAGATGGTGGTGTCCGTTGCGACCGCGATGATACCGTTCCTTGAGAACGACGACGCGAACCGTGCTCTTATGGGCGCAAATATGCAGAGACAAGCAGTGCCGCTTATGGTTACGGATAACCCGATAGTCGGCACCGGTATGGAATACAAGGCGGCTGTCGATTCGGGCGTAGTGGTATGCGCCAAAGAAGACGGCATAGCAACCGAGGTGTCCGCTGACCGCGTGGTCATTACGTCCGACGACGGCTCGGAGCACCTTTACAACCTTATCAAGTTTAAGCGCTCGAACCAAGGCAACTGCGTAAATCAGCGCCCTATAGTTGAAAAGGGCGAACGCGTGCAGGCGGGCGACGTTATAGCCGACGGTCCCGCAACAAAGATGGGCGAAATAGCGCTCGGCAAGAACGCTCTCATCGGCTTTATGACGTGGGAGGGCTACAACTACGAGGACGCCGTCCTCATCAACGAAAAATTGGTTTACAACGACGTTTACACGTCTATTCATATTGAGGAGTATGAGCTTGAGTGTCGTGAGACCAAGCTCGGTCCGGAAGAAATAACCCGCGATATCCCCAACCTTTCCGACGATGTTCTGAAAGACCTTGACGACCGCGGTATCATCAGAATAGGCGCGGAGGTACACTCCGGCGATATTCTTGTAGGTAAGGTGTCGCCCAAGGGCGAGACAGAGCTTACCGCCGAGGAAAAGCTGCTCCGCGCGATATTCGGCGAAAAGGCGCGCGAGGTGCGCGACAACTCGCTGAGAGTAGCGCACGGCGAAAGCGGTATAGTAGTTGACGTCAAGGTGTTCAACCGCGAAAACTGCGACGACCTGTCGCCCGGAGTAAACGAAAAGGTGCGCGTTTATATAGCGCAGAAACGTAAGATTTCCGTCGGAGACAAAATGGCGGGTCGTCACGGAAACAAGGGCGTTGTGTCGCGTATTTTGAAGCAGGAGGATATGCCGTTCCTGCCCGACGGCACGCCGCTTGATATCGTGCTGAACCCGCTCGGCGTACCTTCTCGTATGAACATCGGACAGGTGCTTGAGGTGCACTTGGGCTATGTCGCGAAAGCGCTGGGTTGGAAGATAGCCACGCCCGTATTCGACGGCGCTCACGAACAGGATATCAGAGCGCTTTACGATGAGGCAAGAGAGAAGAAGAATGAACTGTTGGGTGAAAACACTGCGGGAATCGACTTCACGAAGCTTTCGTGGACGAGCGACTGCAAAACACAGCTTATAGACGGCAGAACGGGCGAGAAATTCGACAGCCCCGTAACTGTTGGTTATATGTACTATTTGAAGCTGCATCACTTGGTAGACGATAAGATCCACGCGCGTTCAACGGGTCCGTATTCGCTCGTTACGCAGCAGCCGCTGGGCGGTAAAGCTCAGTTCGGCGGACAGCGTTTCGGAGAGATGGAGGTTTGGGCGCTGGAGGCTTACGGCGCGGCATACACTCTGCAAGAGATACTCACCGTAAAGTCCGATGATCTGATGGGTCGTCAAAAGACTTATGAGGCGATCGTAAAGGGCGAAGACGTACCTAAGCCGGGCGTTCCGGAATCGTTCAAGGTAATGGTAAGCGAGCTTCAGGGTCTGGGCTTGGACGTTCGCATTCTCGATGAGAACGGCGACGAGATCGACCTCAAGGAGGATCCGGAGGAAGAGGACAACACTACCTACGGAAAGGCTTACGACGAGGAATACCGCTCCGACGCTCAGGCGTTTACGAACGCGGGCTTCGAGGTCACCGACGCGGCGGACGCGGGCGGCGTTACCGGCTCGGACGATCTGTTCGGCGACGATGACGAGGATTACGATGACGAGGACGAGGATTTCGACGACGGTTTGGACGACGAGGAAGAATTCGGCGAACCGAAAGACCCCGAGGACTTTGAAGAGGACGAGGACGAGTTCGGCGATGATGAGGACAATTGACGCGATTGACGATTGTCCGTTGTATTTGGGGGTATTATGGGTTTTAGTGTTTTTGAATCTATGAAAATAGGACTTGCTTCTCCCGAGCAGATAAGAGCGTGGTCTCACGGAGAAGTCCAGCGTCCCGAAACGATAAATTACCGCAGCCAAAAACCCGAGAAATTCGGATTGTTTTGCGAGCGCATTTTCGGTCCGCAAAAGGATTGGGAGTGTAATTGCGGAAAGTATAAGCGCATTCGTTTCAAGGGTAAAATATGCGAAAAGTGCGGCGTTGAGGTAACGCGCAGCAAGGTAAGGCGCGAGCGTATGGGTCATATAGAGCTCGCCGCGCCCGTGTCGCATATCTGGTATTATAAAGGCACTCCGTCCAGAATAGGACAGGTGCTCGACTTAACGCCGAAAAAGCTTGAGGAAGTGCTGTACTTTACGAGATATATAGTTATCGACCCGGGCGAGAAAACGGGCTTGGTAAAGAAGCAGCTTCTCACCGAGGAAGAGTACAGCCAGTATAAGTCGAAGTTCGCGGGAATTGATACGTTCCGCGCGGGAATGGGCGCTGAAGCGATAAAGGAGCTTCTCTCGGAAATAGACCTCGACGCGCTTGCCGAGGAACTGAAAGCCGAGCTTGAGACGACCTCCGCAGGTCAGAAGCAGATAAAGCTGCTGCGCAGACTTGACGTTATCGAGGCGTTCCGCACAAGCGGCAACCGTCCCGAGTGGATGATCTTGGATTGTATTCCCGTTATCCCGCCGGATATCAGACCTATGGTTCAGCTTGACGGCGGACGTTACGCGACTTCCGACCTGAACGAGCTTTACCGCAAGGTGGTAATGAGAAATAACCGCCTTAAGGATCTGCTCTCGAAAAAAGCCCCCGATCTTATCGTAAGAAACGAAAAACGTATGCTTCAGGAGGCTGTGGACGCTCTTATAGACAACGGCAGACACGGCAGAGCCTACACCGGCTCCAACAACCGTCCGCTGAAGTCGCTCTCCGATATGCTGAAAGGTAAGCAGGGACGTTTCCGTCAGAACTTGCTCGGTAAGCGCGTCGACTATTCGGGACGTTCCGTTATCGTCGTTGGACCCGAACTTAAAATGGATCAGTGCGGACTTCCGAAAGAAATGGCGCTTGAGCTGTTTAAACCGTTCGTGCTGAACGATCTTGTAAAGAACGGCGTGTCGAATATCAAGCAGGCGAAGAAAAAAGTGGAACGCGCGGACGACGAGGTCTGGGATTCTCTTGAAAACGTAATTAAAGACCACCCTGTTTTGCTCAACCGTGCGCCTACGTTGCACAGACTGGGTATTCAGGCGTTCTCGCCCGTGCTCGTTGAGGGTCGTGCGATAAAGCTGCACCCGCTTTGCTGTACCGCGTTCAACGCGGACTTCGACGGCGACCAGATGGCGGTGCATTTGCCGCTTTCTAAAGAAGCGCAGAACGAAGCCAAAACGCTTATGCTTGCGGCGAAGAATTTGCTGAAACCCTCCGACGGTAAGCCCGTTACCGTTCCTACACAGGATATGGTACTCGGTTCGTATTATCTTACCATAGATAAGGCGGGCGAAAAGGGCGAGGGCAAGGTGTTCCGCGACGCGAACGAAGCTATAATGGCTTATCAGGACGGCGTTATCACGATACACGCCGCGATAAAGGTGCGCGTTACAAAGGATCTGGGCGATCAAGTTATCACAAGGATAGTTCCGACCACTGCCGGACGTATCATTTTTAACGAGCATATTCCGCAGGATCTGGGCTATGTTGACAGAACAGACCCCGACCATCAGCTTGATTATGAAATCGGATTTAAAGTGGGCAAGAAGCAGCTCGGTCAAATAATCGACCGCTGCCTTAAGAACCACGGTACCGCCACCACAGCACAGGTGCTTGATAAGATAAAGGCTATGGGATATAAATATTCCACGCGTTCGGGTATCACCGTCGCGGTGTGCGACGCGGAAATTCCGCCGCAGAAAGCGGAGATACTTTCCGAGGCGGACGCCGCTATAACGAAGATAAACAAGCAGTTCAGCCGCGGTTTTATCTCCAACAGCGAACGCAAGGAAAAGTTCGTGCAGATTTGGAACAAGGCGACGGACGACGTTTCCAATGCCCTTACCGCAAACCTAGATCAGTACAACAACATCTTTATGATGGCGGACTCCGGCGCGCGTGGTTCGACCGCGCAGATAAGACAGCTTGCCGGAATGCGCGGACTTATCGCGAACACCTCCGGTGAAACGATTGAAATGCCTATCAAGGCGAATTACCGCGAGGGCTTGAACGTACTTGAATACTTCATTTCCTCCCGCGGCGCGCGTAAAGGCTTGGCTGATACGGCGCTGCGTACCGCGGACTCGGGCTACCTTACAAGACGTCTTGTCGACGTTGCTCAGGAGGTCATTATTCGCGGCGACGACTGCGGTACGGCAAACGGTATCGAGGTCTATGAGATACGCGAGGGCAGCGAGCTTGTTGAAAAACTTGCAGAGCGCCTTGTCGGACGTTTCCTCACCGAGGACTTCACCGCGCCCGACGGCTCGTTTACTATAAGCAAAGACAAACTCTTGACCGATACGGACGCTGACAAGATAGTGGCTTGCGGAGTTGAGAAAGTAAAGGTACGCAGCGTTCTGACCTGTGAACTCAGAAACGGCGTTTGCGCGAAGTGTTACGGAATGTCGCTGGCGAACGGTCAGCTTATAAACCGCGGCGAGGCTGTCGGCACGATTGCGGCACAGTCCATCGGCGAACCCGGTACTCAGCTTACAATGCGTAACTTCCACACGGGCGGTATCGCGAACGCAGAGGATATCACACAGGGTCTTCCGCGTGTTGAAGAACTGTTTGAGAGTCGTCACCCGAAGAACGCGGCGATCATTACAAGACTTTCCGGAAGTGTAAAGTTTGAGGAAATAAAGAAGACCCGCCACGCGGTCATTACCGCTGACAACGGCGAGGAAGAGGCTTACGCGGTGCCTTTCGGTTACCGACCCAAGGTTCAGGACGGCGACCATGTTGAAGCGGGCGACCCGCTCACCGAGGGTTCGATAAATCCGCCGGACGTTTTGGCGGTAAAGGGCGAGAAAGCCGTTCAGAACTATATCATCAGCGAGGTACAAAAGGTTTACCGCTTGCAGGGTGTTGATATCAACGACAAGCACATCGAGGTCATTGTTCGTCAGATGATGAGAAAGGTGCGCGTTCTCGACGCGGGCAGTACAAAACTTCTGGCAGGTTCGGTTGTCGGCAAGAACGAGTACGCTCTGGCTCTTGATGAACTTAAAGAGCGCGAGGCAAACGGCGAGGCGGTAACGTATCCCACCAGCGAGCCGGTGCTTCTGGGTATCACAAAGGCTTCGTTGGCGACCGACAGCTTTATGTCGGCGGCGTCGTTCCAGGAGACCACGAGAGTGCTCACCGAAGCGGCAATGCGCGGCAAGGTCGACCCGCTTACGGGCTTGAAAGAAAATATCATCATCGGCAAACTTATCCCCGCAGGTACGGGTTTGCTTGCTCAGGAGCAGGCTGCTGCGGAAAAGGCGCAGGCGGCTGCTGCCGAGGCGGCGGAGGCTGCTCACGCCACCGCACAGGCTGCCGAATCGGAGCTTTTCAAGGAAAACGGCGCGCAGCCGACCTAATAAAAGCTCGCAATTAAACAGTAAAAGCTCCCCGCGGGTCTCTGCGGGGAGCTTACAATTTATGCTTCGTCAAAAAGAAATTTATTAGGCTTTCGTTAAATTGATGCTGACCATTTCGTGAATATCCGCTCTAACGTCAGATCCGGCATACATTGTAAACATATAGTTAGATTTCATGATCGTTCCGCTTTTTTCTTCGGCAGTGGCGGAGCAGTATTGGGTTTTTGATGTCGAGTGACCGAACGATTGTCTGTCCTGATTATAGTAGAGCGTGACCGCTGTCGATTTAAAATTACTAATATACGAAGTCTTGGAATTCAACTCGGCTGTTCTTCCGGAAGCGGAGAAAATAAAACTGCCGGGCGTACTTAATCTGATGGTCGTGTCGGCAATATCGCCTTGAACATTAAAGTTGCCTACCCAATATATATAAGGTGAGGTGGATACGAGTTTCAGACTGATGTCAGTGCTGCGCGTCAGTCCCAACTCCTCGCATTTGGCTTGCGCGATCTTATCGGCTTCCTGTCTTATGGCGATGTGCGGGTCGTCAGCCGCAATGCCTTGCGAGGTCAGCTTGTCGAATTCTTCCATTTCCTTTTCAAGCTGCGGCATCATCTCATCCATTGCCTCGTCGAAAGCCTTGTTGTAAGCGTCGGCGTATTTTTGAAATTCGACAGTAACGGTCATAGTTTCCGCACCCACCGACAGCCCGTCGGAGCTTTTTTCCGCAGAGCTGCTGATGTTAAAGGTCAGCGCCGCTGCGAGCGCCGTCACTGCCGAAGCGATCTTCAATAACAGTCTTTTCATAATAATTACTCCTTTCAAAAAATACGTAGGTTAAAGTAAAGTTGTGTGCAAAGGGAAAATATCCCTTTACAATTGTAATTATAACACTAAGTACTTGTTTTGTCAAGCTAATATTTCAACAAAAAAAAGCATATTGCAGTTGTGCAAAATGCACAACCCGGGTGGTTTAATGAAAATCTATGACGCGCTTTGTCACAAAGTTTGAAAAAAGCTCTTGACAAAGCGGGACATTTGTATTATAATATTTATCGTGTGTTATAATAATTTCCCATAAGGGGGAAATAATAGCATACGAGAATTTTATTGGAGGTGAAAAAACAGTGCCAACGTTTAACCAGCTTGTCCGCAAAGGACGCGAGGTGTCTACGAAGAAATCCAAGGCTCCGGCATTGCAGCACGGTCTCAATACCTTGCATAAGGAGCAGATCGACCAGCACTCCCCGCAAAAGAGAGGAGTTTGCACGGCGGTTCGTACTCAGACCCCTAAGAAGCCGAACTCAGCGATGAGAAAGGTAGCCAGAGTTAAGATCTCTAACGGTTATGAAGTAACAGCTTACATTCCGGGTATCGGACACAAGCTCCAGGAGCACTCCGTTGTACTCATCAGAGGCGGACGTGTAAAGGATCTCCCCGGTGTGCGTTACCACATCGTAAGAGGAACTCTCGACGCGCAGGGCGTGGACAAGAGAATGCAGGGACGCTCCAAGTACGGAGCTAAGAAGCCCAAGGCAGGAAAGAAAGCGTAATAGCAGTTGACAATTTACAGTTGACAATTGACAATTACGCCGTGAACGGTTGTGTTTACACATCGCCGAAAACGCGCGAACGTCAAATTCGCTGTAAAACGCAAACTGCACCCAATCGGCTGGCAATGGCATTGTTTTTAAAATAATTCGTTGTTGGCATTGGCGGGAGATTATATGCTTTCGAGTACCTGTGATTTCATTGTGACGATGAACAATTGTAAATTATCAATTGTACATTGTCAATTATAATGTGAGGAGGGAAGTAAAGTGCCAAGAAGAGGTAATGTTCCCAAGCGTGAGGTTTTGCCGGATCCGCTTTACGGTTCGGAGTTGGTAACAAGACTTATCAACAACATTATGCTTGACGGAAAGAAGGGCGTAGCCCAGAAGATCGTTTACGGCGCATTCGAGATAGTTGCCGAGAAAACCGGCAAGGACGCTCTTGAGGCTTTTGAGGAGGCAATGGAAAACATTATGCCGTCTCTCGAAGTAAAGGCAAGACGTGTCGGCGGTGCGACATATCAGGTTCCTATGGAAGTCCGCCCCGAAAGAAGACGTACTCTCGGACTTCGTTGGATAACAACGTACAGCCGCCAGAGAAACGAAAAAACCATGAAAGAAAGACTCGCAAACGAGATATGCGACGCTCTGAACAATCAGGGCGGCGCGGTTAAGAAGCGCGATGATACACACAAGATGGCGGAAGCCAACAAGGCGTTCGCACACTTCAAATGGTAATGTCAGTGTACAGTGTATAGTGTACAGTTGACAGTTATTGTCGGAGGCGGCAAACTGTCAACTATCAACTGTAAACTGTCAACTGAGTTCAGGAGGGTTTTAATGAAAAGAGACGTATCTCTTGAAATGACGCGTAATATTGGTATCATGGCGCACATAGACGCGGGCAAGACCACCACTACGGAGCGTATTTTGTTTTACACCGGCGTAAACTACAAAATCGGTGAAACGCACGACGGCGCTTCGACAATGGACTGGATGGAGCAGGAGAAAGAGCGTGGTATAACCATCACCTCCGCCGCTACCACCGCGTTCTGGAAAGACCACCGTATCAATATTATCGATACTCCCGGTCACGTTGACTTCACGGTTGAAGTTCAGCGTTCTCTGAGAGTTCTTGACGGCTCTGTTACCGTATTCTGCGCGAAAGGCGGCGTTGAACCGCAGTCCGAGACGGTATGGAGACAGGCCGACAACTATCACGTGCCCAGAATGGCTTATGTAAATAAGATGGATATTATGGGCGCAAACTTCTATAATGTTGTGGATATGATGCACGACAGATTGAAGTGCAACGCAGTTCCTATTCAGCTGCCGATAGGCGCCGAGCAGGACTTTAAGGGAATAATCGACCTCATTGAGATGAACGCGGACGTTTACTACGACGACCTCGGCAAGGATATGAGAGTTGAGGAAATTCCCGCGGATATGAAAGAAAAGGCGGAAGAGTACCGTGCAAACTTGCTTGAAAAGGTTGCGGAACTCGACGACGACCTTATGGAGCGCTACCTCGAAAACGAGGGTGCGGACTTCACGTCCGAAGAAATTAAAAAGGCTATCCGCAAGGGTACGATTGAGAACAAGTTCGTTCCCGTTTGCTGCGGTACGTCTTACAGAAACAAAGGCGTTCAGAAGCTGCTCGACGCTATCGTCGACTATATGCCGTCGCCTTTGGATATCCCCGCTATTAAGGGTACTAACCCCGAAACCGACGAGGAAGAAGAACGTCACCCCGGCGACGATCAGCCGTTCTCGGCTCTGGCATTCAAAATCGCAACAGACCCGTTCGTTGGTAAGCTCTGCTTCTTCAGAGTTTATTCGGGTTATGTTGAGGCGGGTACGACCATTCTCAACTCCACTAAGGATAAGAACGAGCGTATGGGTCGTATTTTGCAGATGCACTCCAACCACAGACAGGATATCGACGCTTGTCCGTGCGGAGACATCGCGGCGGTTGTAGGTACTAAGTACACGACAACCGGCGATACGTTCTGCGACCCCGCTCACCCGATAATCCTCGAGCAGATGGACTTCCCCGAGCCTGTTATCGATTTGGCTATCGAGCCTAAGACCAAGGCGGGTCAGGAGAAGATGAGCATAGCGCTTGCAAAGCTTGCCGAGGAAGACCCGACATTCAAGACATGGACTAACCAAGAAACCGGTCAGACCATTATCGCCGGTATGGGCGAGCTGCACCTTGAAATTATCGTAGACCGTTTGCTTCGCGAGTTCAAGGTAGAAGCGAACGTTGGTGCTCCGCAGGTTGCTTACAAGGAGACTATCACGGGCAACGCGGACGTTGATATGAAGTACAAGAGACAGTCCGGCGGTTCGGGTCAGTACGGTCACGTTAAGATCCGCGTAGAGCCGAACGAGAGCGGCAAGGGCTATGAGTTCATCAACGCTGTTGTCGGCGGTTCTATCCCCAAGGAGTTTATCCCGGCGGTAGACCAAGGTATTCAAGGCGCGCTCAACGCGGGCGTTCTTGCGGGCTATCCCGTTGTAGATGTTAAGGTAGAGCTGTACGACGGTTCTTATCACGAGGTCGACTCTTCGGAAATGGCGTTCAAGATTGCGGGTTCTATGGCTATCAAGGAAGCGCTGAAACAGGCGCACTCCGTTATCCTCGAGCCTATCATGAAAGTTGTCGTTGTTTCTCCGTCCGATTATACCGGTACGGTTATCGGCGACTTGACTTCACGCCGCGGACAGATCCAAGGTCAGGAATCCAGAAACGGCTCCGAGCAGGTAACGGCTCTCGTGCCGCTTTCCGAGATGTTCGGCTACTCCAACGACCTCCGTTCCAAGACGCAGGGCCGTGGTCAGTACGTTATGGAGCCGCACAGCTACGTTGAAGTTCCGAAATCCGTTGCCGAGGGCATTATGTCCAAGCGCAAACAGGATAACTGATAAGACTTTTTATTACTCGTTCCGCAAAGCGGGGCGGATAAGCGAAATATTTTTACCAAAAGTACTTGATTTTTTGAGCGTTTTATGGTAAAATATTACTGTAAACATTTTGATTTAGGGTCACAAACCCAAATTGCCTATTACAAGGAGGAAATACCAATGGCTAAGGAAAAATATAATTCCAGCAAACCGCACGTAAACATCGGTACTATCGGTCACGTTGACCACGGCAAAACCACCCTTACCGCAGCTATCACAAAGTGGCTCGCACTTAAGGGTCAGGCTAAGTTCGAGGCTTATGATATGATCGATAAGGCTCCCGAGGAGAGAGAGCGCGGTATTACGATCAACACCGCTCACGTTGAGTATGAGACCGATACACGTCACTACGCTCACGTTGACTGCCCCGGCCACGCGGACTATATCAAGAACATGATCACCGGTGCGGCTCAGATGGACGGCGCTATCCTCGTTGTTGCGGGTACCGACGGTCCTATGGCTCAGACTAAGGAGCACATCTTGCTCGGTCGTCAGGTTGGCGTTCCCGCTATGGTCGTTTTCGTAAACAAGTGCGACGACGCAGGCGAGTACGATCCCGCTACCGGCGAGTACAAGGATCCCGATGAGATGCTTATGCTCGTTGAGGAAGAAATCCGCGACGAGCTTAAAAAGAACGAGTTCCCCGGCGACGATATCCCCGTAATCTGGGGTTCCGCAAAGGTTGCTTTGGATTGCGATTCCAAGGATCCCGACGCTCCCGAGTACGCTTGCATCAAGAAGCTTATGGAGGCTGTTGACAGCTACATTCCCGCTCCTGAGAGAGACGAGAACAAGCCGTTCCTTATGCCTGTCGAGGATACTATGACCATTTCCGGTCGTGGTACTGTTGCTACCGGTCGTGTAGAGCGTGGTGTAGCTAAGGTTGGCGACGAAGTTGAGATCACCGGTCTTACCGAAGAGCCCAAGAAGACTGTCGTTACCGGTCTTGAGATGTTCCACAAGACTCTTGACGAGGCTATCGCAGGCTACAACATTGGTGCGCTGCTCCGCGGTATTACCCGTGACGATATTGAGCGTGGTCAGGTTCTCTGCAAGCCCGGTTCTATTCACCCGCACACCAAGTTCAGCGGTCAGGTTTACGTTCTTAAGAAGGAAGAGGGCGGCCGTCACACTCCGTTCGTTTCCAACTACCGTCCGCAGTTCTTCTTCAGAACCACCGACGTTACCGGCGTTATCACTCTTCCTGCTGACAAGGAAATGTGTATGCCCGGCGATAACGTTGTAATGGACGTTGAGCTTATCACCCCGATCGCTATCGAGGAGGGCTTGCGCTTCGCTATCCGCGAGGGCGGTCACACCGTTGGTTCGGGCGTTGTTACCAAGATCAACTCGTAATTCCGAATCGCGAATTTAATTCAATATTTAAGCCGTTGTTGAAAGACAGCGGCTTTTTGTGTTTAAAAATCATCGTGCTTCTTTTCACGGGCGTCCAAATTCGGCAGAGAGCATTGATACTTATCTTGACGAACAGCAAGCACAATGCAGATAATAAGCCCGGCAAGCGCGGGAAGCTGACCGAATAACGCGATAAACACAATAACCGTTGAGAACACCGACGGCTTGTAAATATGAAACGACAGCTTATCTCCGTTCACGGAAAACTCGGACGTTCTGCTCCAATGCTTGATTTTCGACGGCTTTGTGATTTTGAGGACTTCGCCGTTTTCTCCGACATACGCCGCCTTATAGTCGCTGTAACGTTCCGCTATCATCTCAAAATTATCTCTGTAAGCGGTATAATCGCCGGGAACGCCCGAACGCCCCGATAAAACAACATAGCAATTATGTTCGAAATGGTCGTAAGAAAACCCCTCGCAGCCTTTATAGTGCACCGAAAGGCTTATGTAACCATCGTCGTTAAGCTTTGCTATTTCGCTTTCGGGAGTGATGTTCAGTTCCTCGTAATCGGCGTATTCTCTGTATCTTTGCACCTTTTTTGCACCCATATCAGCTTCGTAGTAATCCTTTTTAAAGCCCAAGAACTTTTTCGGCGGAGTGCCCCATTCGACAAAGTCGACATATTCCTCCGAGTTTTCGGGGAGCTTTACGAGCAGGTCGACGTAAGCCGTGCCCTCGGGCGCGTTTTTAAACGTATATTGCGGCTCCCACCGCGAACCCGTGTAATCGTGAGTGAGGTCCATTCCTTTAAATATAGTGCCGAGAACAATCGTCGGAAAAACGACAACGCAAATCGAGAGCGTGACGATAAGGGGCGCAAAATGAAAATTTTTCTTAAATTGCTCCGTTTCCGCTTGTTTTCCGAACTTGATTTTGTTTACGACGGCAAGCACGATAAATACCGCGAGAGCGGCGACTGTCGCCCACCGGCAGAAAACAAAGGCGTATTCCGCAACGATCTCCCCGGAAAAGCCGCCGCAAATCGTGAAGTTAAGAGCGTCGCCGTGCGTGGAAAATCTACAGCTTATATTCGGATTGTATTCAACGCAGGCACTGTCGGTGATTTTGAGGACTTTGCCGTCATCGCCGACATACGCCGCCTTGAAATTTCCGTAACGCTTGTAAATCTCCTCAATGTCAAATTCGCTCTGCTCCGTCAGGACAAGCTGTGTTGAATAATCGGCTTTTTGAAAGCCCTGAACTCCTTTGCAATGCAGCGACAAGCTGACATAGCCGTCCTCGTTGAGTTTTGCTATCTCACTTTCGGGAGTAATGAGAACGTCCTCATATTCGGATACGCGGCGGGTTTGCGAAAAAATCTCGCCCGTCTCGCTTTCCACCGCCTCGGTGACCTCGCGGAAACCCATGAACTTTTGCGGCGGTCTTTTAAGCTCGTTAAACTCCGTATAGTCCTCCGAGCTTTCGGGGATCTTCACGAGAATGTCAACGTAAGCCGTGTCATCGGGGGCGTGACCGTCGTATATGAACGGCTTGTAACGGCTCCAACTTAGGTCGGACATCGAAAAATCAATGTCCGTGACGTAAGGCGCTAGCCAAAACACAGCCGCGGATATTCCGAGAATGATTATTGCGGGTATAAAGTTAATTTTTCTTTTCATAAACTGCCCTCCTTACTTGCATATTATCTTACATAAATTATATCATATTTTTTCACAAAATGGGTTACAGCGCGGTTACAATTCGGTTACAATATAATTACAAGATTGTATAGTGAAAATATTTACAAATTCTGCGGCAGCTTTTTCATATAATTTTCACAAAATTCCCCTTGACAAATTATTTAATGTGCTGTATAATGTTTAATATCAAACAAGATAGTAGCATATCCAACAAAGAAAGGGGATGATTTTGTGGAAAGCAACATAAGTCCAAATATCGTTGTGCGGTTCAGAATGATAAACAACGCCGCACGCCGATATATGGACCGCAATTCCGAGTTTAAAGCGGAGCTTGAAAATATGACCTGCTCCAACGGTTGGATAATAGGGCATCTGTGTCACATGGAGGAGATTGGTCGGGACGTATATCAGCGTGATTTCGAGAACGATTTCGGGATAACACGCTCAACGGTCTCAAAGGTGCTGAAGCTTCTCGAGAAAAAAGGAATGATAGAGCGTATGTCCGTATCTCACGACGGGCGGATGAAAAAGATAGCGCTTACGGAACGCTCCAGAGAGTTCGGCAGGAAAATGCACGACGAGCTTGCTCAAACCGAAACGCAGCTCACAAAGGGCTTTTCGGACGCGGAGCTGAAAACGCTCTGCGGCTTTCTTGAGAGAATACAGGAAAATCTTGAACAAAATGACAAACCCGAAAGGAGAGATAACAGATGATAAAAACATTGGCGAGATCCATTCGCGACGCGGCGCTTCCCGCGATATTCACGCCGATTTTTATGCTTGCCGAAGCGTTTTGCGAGGTGTGCATACCCACTGTTATGAAATATATGATAGACAAGGGCATAAACGTCGGCGATATGGATAACGTTGTGAAATACGGCGTTATGCTGTTGATATTTACGGTGGCTTCAATGTTCTTCGGTATCACGGCGGGTATTACCGCGTCCCGCGCGAGTTCGCGCTTCGCGAGAAACCTGCGTTGGGATATGTACGGCAACATTCAGCAGTTCACGTTTTCGTCTATCGACAAGTTCAGTCCGGCGAGTTTGGTAACGCGTCTTACCACCGATGTGAACCGTGTGCAGATGGCGTTTCAGATGTTGACGCGTATCACGTTCAGAGCGCCCGCCATGCTGATTTTCGCTTTTGTGTTTTCGTTCAGAACGAGTCCCAAGCTGTCAATGACGTTTTTGTACGCGATTCCTTTTTTGGTTATCGTGCTCGCAATAATTATCAAAAAAGCGTTCCCGATTTTCGATAAAACGTTCAAGGCTTACGACGACCTCAACGAATGCGTCGAGGAAAATGTCAGCGGCATACGCGTGGTAAAGAGCTTTGTCCAAGAGGAACACGAGATCTCGAAATTTCAGGCTATATCCGATAAGATATTCGGTCTGTTTATGAAAGCCGAAAGAACGGTGTCGTTCAACGCTCCCGCAATGCAGATAGCGGTATACGGCTGTATAATCGCGATTTCGTGGACGGGCGCTCACGCTATCGTAGCTTCCGGCAACGCCGAGCCGGGACTTACCGTTGGCGGTCTTACCTCGCTGTTTACCTACACAATGCAGATTTTGATGAGCCTTATGATGCTCTCGATGATTTTCGTAATGCTCACAATGTCGAAAGCAAGCGCCGACCGCGTAGCCGAGGTTCTCCGAGAGGGCTGCGACATAAACGACGGCGAGCGCAACCTCACCGAGCTTAAAGACGGCTCCATAGAATTCAAAAACGTTTGCTTCAAATATTCCGATACCGCCGAAAGCAACGCGCTCGACCACATCAGCGTGAGAATAAACTCCGGTGAAACGATTGGTATTATCGGCGGCACAGGCTCGTCGAAATCAACGTTCGTGCAGATGATACCGAGATTATACGACACCACGGAGGGCGAGGTGCTGGTGGGCGGCGAAAATGTCCGCGACTATAACCTCGAGGCGCTGCGAAACAACGTCGCGATGGTTTTGCAGAAGAACACGCTGTTCAGCGGCTCGATTTACGAGAATATCCGCTGGGGCGATGAAAACGCTTCGGACGAGGACGTTCAGCGCGTCTGCCGTCTTGCTTGCGCGGATGAGTTTATCCAAAAATTTCCCGACAAGTACGAAACTCATATAGAGCAGGGCGGCTCGAACGTTTCAGGCGGTCAGAAGCAGAGACTGTGTATCGCCAGAGCGCTTTTGAAGCACCCGAAGATACTCATTCTCGACGACAGCACGAGCGCCGTGGATACTCACACGGACGCAATGATAAGAAAAGCGTTCCGCGAGGAGATCCCGAATACCACCAAGATCATCATAGCGCAGCGAGTTTCCTCGGTCGAGGACGCGGACAAAATAATCGTGCTCGACAGCGGCAAAATAGCCGATATGGGAACTCACGACGAATTGTACGCCCGCGGCGGTATCTACAAGGAAATTTACGATCAGCAAACGAAGGGAAGTGAAGACGATGCCTAATTCCAATTCGCACGGCGGACGTCCTCCGCGCGGCGCGAAAGTGTCGATGAAATTCGACAAGAAAACGATAAAGCGGCTGATGAGCTACTTGAAGCCTTACAAATGGCAGATGCTTGTCGTTGTTATCTGCGTTTTGCTGACGGCGGGTTCGTCGGTAATGTCGCAGTTGTTTATAAAAACCCTTACGGACGACTACATTCTTCCAATGGTCGGCGCGGATAACCCCGACTACGGCGGACTTCTCCGAACGCTTATCGGAATGGGAGTGCTGTTTCTGGCGGGAGCGGCAGCGGCATACTTTAATGCGTGGATAATGGCAAAGGTGTCCCAGGGAGTTTTGAAAACTGTACGAAACGATATGTTCTCGCATATGCAAAGTCTTCCGATAAGCTATTTTGACACGCACTCGCACGGAGACGTGATGAGCTTCTACACCAACGACGCGGACGCGATGCAGCAAATGCTCTCACAAGCGATACCGCAGGTGATTTCTTCGGGTGTTACGATAATCGCGGTGTTCTGCTCTATGCTGTCGCTGTCGGTATGGCTGACGCTTATCGTTGTAGCGTTCTTGTTTGTTATTTTGCTGATAACGGCTGCAATAGCAAAAAAATCGGGTGCGTATTTCGTAAAGCAGCAGCACTCCACTGCCGACGTCAACGGCTATATTGAGGAAATGATAAACGGTCAGAAAGTCGTTAAGATTTTTTGTCACGAGGAAAAGGCGATGTCGGATTTTGACGGTAAGAACGTTGAGCTTTGCGAAAACACCTACAGAGCGAACGCCAACGCGAACGTCCTTATGCCGCTTAACAACTGTCTGGGCTATTTCTTATACGTAATTCTCGCGGTGGTCGGCGGTACTATGGCGATAAAGGGCGTGATGAACGTTCACTGCTTCGGCGTGAATGTGCTGTCGCTGGGCGCTATTGTATCGTTTCTTCAGCTTTCGAGAAGCTTTATCGGACCTATCGGACAGGTGTCGCAGCAGCTCAATTCCGTCGCTATGGCTATGGCGGGCGCGGAGCGTATCTTCACGCTTATCGACGAGCAGTCCGAGACCGACGACGGATATGTAACCCTTGTAAACGCGAAACGCGATGAAAACGGAGAGCTTGTCGAGACCAACGAGCGCACTCACCTTTGGGCGTGGAAGCACCCGCACTCGGCGGACGGTTCCGTCACTTATACGGAGCTTAAGGGAGATATCGTGCTCGACGATGTGGATTTCGGCTACGTTCCCGAAAAGACCGTGCTGCACAACATAGACATTTTCGCGAAGCCCGGACAAAAGGTGGCGTTCGTGGGAGCGACGGGCGCGGGCAAAACCACGATAACCAACCTCATAAACCGTTTCTACGATATCGCCGACGGCAAGATACGCTATGACGGTATCAACATCAACAAGATAAAGAAAGCTGATCTGCGGCACTCGCTCGGCGTGGTGCTTCAGGACGTGAATTTGTTCACCGGAACGGTAATGGATAATCTGCGCTACGGCAAGCCCGACGCTACGGACGAGGAGTGTATCGCGGCGGCAAAGCTCGCCAACGCAGACAGCTTTATCAGAATGCTGCCGCAGGGCTACAACACGGTGCTCAAGGGTGACGGCAGCGGTCTTTCGCAAGGTCAGCGCCAGCTCATCCCGATAGCCAGAGCGGCGGTAGCCGACCCGCCCGTTATGATTTTGGATGAGGCAACGTCTTCGATAGATACGCGTACCGAGGCAATAGTTCAGGCGGGTATGGACGCGCTTATGAAAGGCAGAACGGTATTCGTGATAGCGCACCGTCTCTCCACAGTCCGCAACTCCGACGTTATAATGGTGCTCGAGCAAGGTCACATTATCGAACGAGGACCGCATGAAAAGCTTATCGCCGAAAAAGGTCAGTATTACAGGTTGTACACGGGCGCGTTCGAGCTGGAGTAAAAAGTTTTCCGAAATCACTTGACAAAATCGCACAAATGTGATATAATAACAGTGTAAGAAAAATAAAATCAACAAATTGAGTACCATTTACTGAAAAAATTATCCCCCGAGGCTTTCGAACACGCTCGGGGGACTTTTTTACGCATGCGCGTAAGGGCTTGGCTTTGCTTTAATTACCTGCGCTTGCCGCTGTCAAGCCAATTGCGGATAATCTCAACGATCATACCCGCTTCGACAGAGATCAACAAATTGATCAAATGTACCATTTACTTTCACCTCCCCTCATTCAAAAGGCTCGGTTTAAGCCGGCAAGAAAATTATAGCATAAATAAGTTTGCTTGTCAATAAAAAACTCGAAAAAGTACTTGACAATAAGGAAAAATTGTGTTATAATAATTAAGCCGCTTGTGCGGGGTATGGGAAAAGTATGCGAATTTGTAAAATTCGCGTCGCCTTAGCGCAGCGAGAACCGAAAAGAGGTATAAAATTATGTACGCAGTTATTGAAACGGGCGGAAAGCAGTATCAGGTCAAAGAAGGCGATACCATCTTTGTCGAGAAGCTTGAAGCCGAGGGCGAAGTAACATTCGACAAGGTAATTATGGTAGGCAAAGAGGACGGAAACGTTACCGTGGGCGCTCCTTACGTAAGTGGAGCTTCGGTTACGGCAACGCTTTTGAAGAACGGCAAGGCTAAGAAGATCACCGTTTTCACTTACAAGCCCAAGAAGCACGTTAAGAGAAAAATGGGTCACAGACAGCCGTACAGCCAGGTGAAGATAGAGGCTATCAACGCGTAATGCTCAAAGCTGTATTCCACGAAAAGGGCTGCGATTTCTGCGGCTTTGAGATAAGCGGTCACGCGGGCTATGGCACCGAGGGCAACGACATAGTTTGCGCCGCCGTAAGCTCCTGCACAATGCTTGTGTGCAATTGCGTGACGGAAAATTTCAAGGCGAGGGCGGATGTTAAGGTCGAGGAGAACCGCATAACGCTGCGGCTTTTCGAATACAACAGAGCCGCCGTGAGACTGCTCGCCGCGTTTTACGAGCATTTGAAAGCGCTTTCGGAGGATTACGGCAACATAAAGCTTGCAATAATTTTAGGAGGTAAAACCGATGATTAAAATCAGTATTCAATATTTCGCTCATAAAAAAGGTATGGGTTCGACCAAGAACGGTCGTGATTCCGAGTCCAAGAGACTCGGAGTTAAGCGCGCGGACGGACAGTTTGTGCTTGCGGGAAATATTCTCGTAAGACAGCGCGGCACGCACATTCACCCCGGAAACAACGTAGGAAAGGGTAGCGACGATACGCTCTTCGCGCTTGTTGACGGCAAGGTGAAATTTGAGCGTCTCGGACGCGACAGAAAGCAGGTAAGCGTTTACGCCGACTGATTTCCGCAATTGAAGCGTTTTAAGCCGGATATCGTTCCGGCTTATTTGCGTATTTTTCGGACGAATTACGGGAACATTAGACTGAAAGGAAGTGGGCGGCATGATGTTTGTCGATAAAGTAAATATTACCATAAAAGCCGGCAACGGAGGCAACGGCGCGGTGTCGTTCCACCGGGAGAAGTATGTCAATGCGGGCGGGCCCGACGGCG
>CANRFR010000038.1 GCA_947629945.1 uncultured Clostridia bacterium
CCCGCTGTTTCCCGTCGCCGCGAAGCGGCGGGCTGCCCGCCCCTCACGGGTGCGTTGCGGTTCGGTGCGTTTTGGGCGCGGCAGCGTTTCGGATAGGGCAGGTTCGGTAATGACTGATGTTTGTGGTGCGGGAGGTGGTGAGATGTCGGGATACGGAAGCGCAGAGCGCGGTTTCAGATACGATGTGCGCGATGAAGCCGAGCAGTCGATAAAGGATTTGAAAATCGACCGAGCAAATTTTCACGAGGCTCCCAAAACCGAGTGGGAACGCGTTATCAAGCGGTTTTACTACACTTTTATCGATTACAAAAACCACCCGAAAATCCACCTTGAGTATTTGTGGCTGCATTTCCGCGATGATCTGCTCTACATCGGGCATATTCAAAACGGTTTCGGTGCTGACGATTGGACGGAGTTTGTCGGGAACATAGACGGTCTTATCCCGAAAGAAAACCGCCCCGCCGAGTATTACTACATTAACGATCAGGGCTGGGTATACGAGGGAAAATTACCGGAGATCATCGCGGTTTTGGGCGATTGCTCGGGAATGATCGAGGATTTTTACATACTGCCGAAGCGAGAAAAATTTGATTGGGTAGTTTGCTATTGCGGCGACGGAGACAGTATGGGAATTTATATGAGGAAATGACAATGCGGCTTGATGTGTTTCTAACCGAAAAACGACTCTGTAAAAGCCGTTCCGCTGCGCAGAGCTTAATAAATATCGGCGGAGTTTTGGTGAATGGAAAAACTGCCGCGAAAAATTCGCTTGAAGTCACGGACGCGGACGAGATCACGATCGTTGAACTCAAAATGCCGAAATATGTCGGACGCGGCGGCTTGAAACTCGAACGCGCTTTGGAGCTGTGGGGTTTCGATTTAAGCGGTAAGCTCTGTGTGGATATCGGCGCTTCTACGGGCGGATTCACGGATTGTATGCTTCAAAGCGGCGCGGCTGAAGTGATAGCGGTGGATGTGGGGCGCGGTCAGCTTGCGGAGAAGCTTCGCGAGGACAGCCGCGTGATATCGCTGGAGCAGACAGATATCCGCGATTTCGCGTTTCCCGAGGGTAAATACGCGGATTTTATCGGTGCGGACGTTTCGTTCATCTCGCTGAAGCTGATACTTCCGCACGTGTATAGACTTCTCAAAAGCGGAGGAACGGCGGTTGTTCTGATAAAGCCGCAGTTTGAGGCGGGGCGGCAAAATCTTAACAAAAAGGGCATTGTACGCAGCGAAAGCGCGCGTATGAGAAGCGTTGATAATATCAAGGAATTTGCAGCGCAGTGCGGATTTGAGCTTATCGGTACAGAGCAGTCGCCGATAACGGGCGGCGACGGAAATATCGAGTATCTGCTTGCGCTGAAAAAATTTTAAAGGAGCGGTTAAAGTGTCGGACGTGCGGGTGCTTATCGGGTTTAATTCCGCGAAAGACGGTTCTGTCGAGTTGTCGGCGAAAATAGCGGAGCTTCTGCGGAAAAAGGGTTTTCTGCCGTGCGTTTACGGCAAGAACTCGCTTTTTGCGGAGAAGATCGGCGCAAAGATAGTCGAGACCCCGAAGATATGCGGCTTTATCGTGACGGTCGGCGGAGACGGTACGATACTCAAATGGGGCAAAATAGCCGCGGAGTTTGATTTGCCGCTGCTCGGCGTGAATATGGGGCGGTTAGGGTTTATGGCGACCTTGGAACCGCCCGAGGTAGAACGTATTCCCGAGCTGCTTTCCAGAGAACCGCCGCTTAGCCGCCGTATGATTTTGGAATGTAAGGTAATGCGCGGCGGGGGCGTGATATTCTCCGAGCGCGTGATAAACGACGTTATTGTGTCTCGGTCAAGCCTTTCAAAGCTGCCCGAGTATATCGTGAGCTGCGGAGAAGCGGAGGTTTCTCGGGTGCGCGCGGACGGAGTTATTTTAAGTACTCCCACAGGCTCAACGGCGTATTCGTTGTCGGCGGGCGGTCCTATTCTTTCGCCCGATTTGGAGTGCATAGAGTTTACGGCATTGTGTCCGCACACGCTGTTTAACCGTCCGATGATTTTTTCGGACAAGCAGCCCGTTAAGGTTACTGTTTGTCATTATCAGAACAGCAAAGCAACTTTCTCGGTGGACGGCGGCAGCGGAATACCGTTTTTGGACGGCGACGTTCTGCGGCTGACGCGCTCGCAAAACGATTTGAAGATAATTGAAGCGGGCGACGGCTTCTACGGCGCAATTCACAATAAATTGATAACGCCCATAAAGTAAGAGCATATATTCATAGAATTTGCACGCGTCTTTTCGGCAAATTTTGCCGATGACTACGTTAAGGCAATACCGCACAAAGATTGTGCGGCAAGTGCGCAGTCAGATTTTTCGTCAGATTGCCCAAAATCGACGAATAAGGCTGGCGCCTATGAGGAGATTTTGGGCAAAAATGACGAAAAAGATGCAAGCAATTGCCGTACAAAGCCCGAAGGGCGGTCTTTGTGCGGTGTTGCCTTAAATTTTTTTGACGTGCGTGCCTCCCCCTGCTGGGGGAGGTGGCACGCGGTGCCGGATGGGCTGACCGACAGATCAGCCCATCTGCGAAAATTTGCCTTGTCCTCGCCAAAATTCGCTCGAAGATCCACGCACAAATCCTATGAACACAAGCTCTTAACGATTGGCAATTCAAAAACGGGGTGAGGTAATGGAGAAAAAAACACGTCAAGCGGCGATATTGCGAATAATTTCCGAAAACGAGGTCGAAACGCAAAATGATTTGCAGCGGCTTTTGGAACTGGAGAATATAACCGTAGGTCAATCGACGCTGTCGCGCGATATACGTGAACTGTGTTTGGTCAAGCGGGTAAATGAAAACGACATAAATTGTTACTACTCCGGACTAAAGTCTGCGGCGGCGCACTACAATAGTATTTTCGCGCAGTCCGTGCTCTCGATGGACAGCGCCGGCAACATCGTGGTGCTTAAATGTCGAGCGGGTCTCGCGAACGCCGCTTGCGCGGTGGTCGACGAGCAGAGTTTCCCGACGGTTATGGGCAGTATCGCGGGCGATGACACCGTATTCATTCTCACGAAAACCGAAACCCATGCCGCACAGCTTATTTCCGACCTCAAGCGGCTTACGGTAAAGGAGTAGGGGTGCTGCGAGATTAAAACGAAAGGAGCTTTCGCGAATGTTAAGAGAGCTGTCAATAGAAAATCTAGCGGTGATCGAGAAAGCGTCCGCGCAGTTTGGCGGGAGCTTCAACGTGTTCACCGGAGAAACTGGCGCGGGAAAAAGTATACTGATAGGCGGAATAAACGCGATTTTGGGTCAGCGAACCACCAAGGATATAGTGAGAACGGGCGCGAAAAAGGCAACGATCACCGCACTTTTTGACGAACTGCCGAAAGGAGTTTCGGATAAGTTGGAGGAGTTGGGCTTTGAGACAGACGACGAGCTTTTGTTATCGCGTGAGATTTTTGCGGACGGCAAAAGCTCCGCGAGAATAAACGGAAAGACCGTCACTGCCGCGATGCTCAAGGAAATCGGCGGTATGCTGGTAGACGTGCACGGTCAGCATGAGAACAGGATATTGATGTCGAACGATAACCAGCGGGATATTCTTGATAATTACGGCGAAATAACCGCAAAGCTTGAGCCTTATAAGGAAAAGTTCAGAGAGTTTGCGAAAACTTCAAAACAATTAAAGGCTCTTCAAGAGGAATTGCAGACCAAGGAGCTAAAAATCGAGCATTTAAGCGGAGTTGTCGAGGAACTTTCCGCTTTGGAACTGGAGAAGGGCGAGGGCGAAAGTCTTGAAAAGGAGTTGGAACGCGTACGCAGCGCCGCAAGGATACAGCAGTCGGTGTGGGGCGCGTATAACGCGCTTGCCGCCGAGGACGGCGCGTCGGTGAATTCGCTGCTGCAAACAGCCGCAGATCAGCTTCGCTCGATAGAGGACGTCGAGCCGAAAGCCAAGGCGCTTTGCGAACGTTTGAACGCGATAATTCCCGAGACTAACGATATCGCCGACGAGCTTTTTAATCTCACAGCCGATGATTATGAGGAACGCGAAGCCTCGCTTTCGGATAAGGTCTCGGCGCTAAAACACGCCAAGCGCAAATACAATATGGACGCGGACGCGCTGGTCGATCATCTCGCGGAATGTAAGGAGGAGTTGGCGGCGCTTTCCAATTCGGACGACGAGATTGAAAAGCTTTCCGAGCAGCGGCATGAGCTTGCCGAGCAAGTGAAAATTATGGCGGACGAGATCTCAAAGCTCAGGAAAAAAGCGGCGGACAAGCTCTCCAAGGAGATAAGCGCGCAACTGGAGTTTCTGGATATGCCGAATGTCAAAATAATTTTCGAGATATCTCCCGATAAGATAACGATAAACGGCAGAGACCGCGTTGAAATGCTCATTTCGGCGAACGCGGGCGAGGAGCCGAAGCCAATGAACAAGATAGCGTCGGGCGGCGAGTTGTCGCGTATTATGTTAGCTATCAAAAGCGTGCTGGCGGACAGCGACGATATCCCAACGCTCATTTTCGACGAGGTGGACGCGGGGATAAGCGGAAGAGCCGCGCAAAAGGTCGGCGTGAAGCTGTGTGAAACAGCGAAAAAGCACCAGGTGTTGTGCATTACGCATTTGGCGCAGATAGCCGCTAAAGCCGACGTGCATTTGCTTATCGAAAAACAGGTCGAGAACGACCGCACGTTTACTCGCATAACCGACTTGGACAAACAGGGAAGAATAAGCGAACTTGCGAGAATAATCGACGGCACGGCAAGCGACAGCGCGATAGCCGCCGCCGAGGAAATGCTTTCAAACGGGGGAATTTGATGTTTCTCCCGTTTAATTTTGTCGCAAGAAGCCGAAATACCGAAATTTGAGCGGCATAAGGAAAGAATTAAGTCATATTTATCCAAAAAAATCGGATTTTTATGGATTACTACTTGAAAAACGCAACAAATTGTGATATAATAAAAAATGTATATCGATTTAAAATATTTCATTTCAAATAATGAGGCGGCGGTTTGGGGCTTGTGCCGTGGCAGAAACCGCGCTGTGGCTGATAAAGGAGGATAAATGAGGTCGGGACTGATATTCACTGTTATTGATTTTTTCGCGGGAAAAGCCGACGTTATCGACGTGGTGTTGGCGCTTTTTTCCGTATTGGCGATAATACTGCTCTGTTTGCCGTTCCACGAGTGTGCACACGCGGCGGTAGCGCATTGGCTCGGCGACGATACCGCGAAGAACTGCGGCAGACTTACGCTGAACCCTATGGCGCATATAGATCCAATGGGCGCGCTGTGTATGTGTATGTGTTCGATAGGCTGGGCTAAACCAACGCCGGTGAACCTTTCAAGGTGCCGAAAGACAAGCGTTCGCACCGCAGACATTTTGGTGTCGATGGCGGGTCCGTTGTCGAATGTAATCTTGGCGTTCATTTTTATAATTGCGTCAAAGATTTTGGCTGTGTCCAACGGTATTGTAATTGCTTCAAATTATTCGGTAATGACTCCGCCCGAAGCAGAGACGGCGGGTTATATAGTAATCGCTTTGTGGTGGATAGCGAGTATCAACGCGTATCTCGCGGTGTTTAATCTTCTGCCCGTGCCGCCGTTCGATGGATATTCTTTGATACAGGGTATTTTGCCGAGAAAAGCCGCTATTTGGGTGGAGAGTCACGCGCAGATGATAAATCTTATCGTGTTCATTCTGCTTGTAGCGGGAATGTTGGGCGGTCCGCTGAGTTTCCTGTCCGATAAGATAATATGGCTGTTGGATAAAGCAACCGGATTTATTAAGGTATGACCGAGCTTAATTTCAAACTGGAGGTCTTTGAGGGACCGCTGGACGTTCTTTTGATGCTTATTCAAAAGCACAAACTAAATATCTACGATATAGAGATTTCCGTGCTGCTCGACCAGTTTTTGGGCTATCTTGAGCGTATGACAGAGGCGGATATCGAGGTCACGTCGGACTTTTTGGAGATGGCGGCGCGGCTTATTCTGATAAAGTCCGCGGCGCTGCTGCCGAAGGATGAAGCCGAGAAGCTCAAAAAGGAGCTGCAAGGTCAGCTTATAGAGCTGGCGCTGGCGAAAACGATGGCGGCAAAGCTCAAGGAGCGCTGGCAAGGCGATACGATATTCGTGCGAAAGCCCGTGGAGCTTGATATAGACAACGCTTACCGTCAAATTCACGAGCCTGAGGAAATTCTTTTGTCATACGGCGTTTTAGCGGAGCGTTCGCGGCGGCGCGAGAGCTACAACCGCGCCCCCGCCGCGCCCGTTGTCGAGAAAAGCTACGTCACCGTGTATACGGGGATAGTCTCTATTTTGAAAAGTCTGCGGCGGAATAAGGTCGTTCCGATGAACGAGCTTTACAAAAACTGCGGGCGCTCGCGAAAGGTCGCGACCTTTCTGGCAATATTGGAGCTTTCCAAGGACGGCAGAATAATCATCAGCGAGGACGGCGAAAGCGTAACGCTGAATACCAACGCAGCACGCCGCGTGAGAGCTATTCCCGAAGAAGATAACGAGGTGAACGGATGAAATTCAGCGAGAGAATGGCGGCGGTGGAAGCCGTGCTTTTCGCGTGCGGAGAGCCTATCGAGCTTGACAAGCTCGCCGCCGCCGCAGAAATAGAGCCCGATACCACCGAGCGCATTATAGAGCGCCTTAACGACCGCTATTCCGAAGCGGGCAGCGCGGTTACGATAGGAAAGCTGGGCAGCAGTTATCAGATGATGACGAAGCCCGAATTCGCGCGGTATATCAAAACCGCGATGGAAACGCGCCGACAGGCTCCGCTTTCGCCTGCTGCTCTGGAGGTGTTGGCGATCGTCGCTTACAATCAGCCCGTAACGCGCGGCTTTGTGGATCAGGTGCGCGGTGTGGACAGCGGCGGCGTTATGCGAAGTCTTGTGGAGCGAGACTTGCTTGAGGAGCACGGGCGCTTGAACGACGTTCCCGGGAGACCGATAGCATACAAAACCACCGACAATTTTCTGCGGTGTTTTAAGCTGAACAGCTTGAACGATTTGCCGCCTATCCCGGGAAGTTCCGACCAGATCACTTTGGAGGAATTTGACGGCGCGGAGGACGCGGAATATAACGAGGATTTGGAAAGCGGCGCGACGAATGACGAGAATTTCGAGAAACCGAACGAATAATACCGGTTTTGAGAAAAGGGGGGATGAGTGTGGGTTGGCTTATCGCGGCGGCGATAGTTTTATTTATAGTGTTGCTGCTAAGCGGCAGAGTTGTCGTGTTTTTCGATCACAACGGTACACTCGCTCTGAAGATAAAATATTTGTGCTTCAATATAGTGAAGCATCCAAAAAAGAAAAAAAAGACCAAAAGTTCCGGACGGAAAGTCAAGAAGAAAGCTGCGGAAATTTCCGAGGAAAGCGGCAGTGAAAAGTCCGTGAAGAGCGCCGAAAAGAGTTCCAATAAAAAAACGGATAAAAGATCGTCAAGAGAAAAGAGTAAGAAAAAGCTTGATTTAAAAAGTTTGACTCTTGATGATAAGATTGAGTTGCTGAAGCTTGCGTTGTCGGGCTTTGGGAAACCGCTTAAAAAGCTGCTGAAGCGGGTAGAATTATCGCATACGAGTATTCGGATAGTCTGCGGCGGCAGCGATGCGGCGGCTGCGGCGATAAAATTCGGCGCGGTAAATATAGCGGTCGGTAACGTTCTGGGGCTTTTGGACAGCTTCTTCACATTAAAAGAACTTGACGATATGTATATCACGGTTGATTTCCAAAGCGAGGAAACGCTGTACGATGTGTATTTTGAAGCGCGGCTGTCGCTGTTTGCGGCTGTTGTCGGCGGCTTCGGACTGCTTAGGGCGTTCTTGAGGCTGAACAAAACATATAATGAAAAGCGCGCGAACGCCAAACCGAGCAAGGCAGCATAAGTTTTATGACAATTTTCGGGCTTAAAGCTCGTTTAGTTTGAAAGGAGAAATAAAATGGCACATCCTATTGAAGGAATTATGGGAGTATCAATGGAAAATATCCACCAAATGGTGGACGTAAACACGATAATCGGCGACCCTATAGTTAAGGGCGACACGACAATTATACCGATATCGAAAGTGTCGTTCGGTTTTGCGTCGGGCGGCAGCGATCTGCCGTCTCAGGCAGCGGAGAAATTCGCGGGCGGCGCAGGCGCGGGCGTTACGGTAAAGCCCGTAGCGTTCATAGTTATTAAGGCGGACGGCGATGTGAAGCTGCTCGAGCTTGGTGAAAAGTCCTCTCCGTTTGAGGGAGTTATGGATTCTCTGCCGGGTATAATCGATAAGATAAAAAGCTCCGTTGCCGACAAAAAGGCGGCGAAAGGGAGCGGCGAGGACATGAAAAAAGCGGAGACTAAGGTGGAAAAAGCAGAGGCAAAAGCCGCGAAAGCCGAGGAAAAGGACGCAAAAGCCGAGGAGCGTTTAGCTAAGGCGAAAGCTAAGGTAGAAGCCGCGAAAGCGGAAGCCAGGGCGGAACTTGAAAACGAAAACAAATAAGGAATAATTTTCAAAAAATCGCGTAAAATATTTCCGATAGATATTTCGGAGGACAGGCGATGAAAAAATTAGTTTCATTTTTGTTGAGTTTATGCATTGCAGTACCGGTTTTGAACTTTAAAGCGCGGGCGGTCGATATGTCGCCCTCGTTATCGCTGTCGGCGGTAAGCGCGGTGCTTATCGAAGCGGAAACGGGTACGGTTCTTTACGCGAAAAACTGTGACGAGCAGAGATCAATGGCTTCCACAACCAAGATAATGACGGCGATTTTGACTATTGAAGCGGGCGACCTTGACCGCGACTTTACCGTAGACCCTTATGCCATTATGGTCGAGGGTACGTCGATGGGGCTGCGCGAGGGTGATATTGTGTCGCGGCGCGACTTGCTTTACGGGATACTTCTTCCCTCGGGCAACGACGCAGCGAATGCGGCGGCAGTGTCGGTTTCGGGGAGCAGCAGCGAGTTTGTCGCTAAAATGAACAAGAAAGCGGAGGAACTGGGGCTTAAAAACACGCATTTCGTTACCCCCTCGGGTTTGGACGCGGAAGGACATTACACTACAGCCCGCGACCTAGCAAATCTCACCGCCTATGCTATGAAAAATGAGCTTTTCCGCGAGATAGTAAAATGCAAGTCGAAGCAAGTGGAGTTTGGAAATCCGTCGTACAAGCGGACGCTTTATAACTCAAACAAAATGTTGTCTCGTTATGACGGGGCAATAGGCGTGAAAACGGGCTTTACGGACAACGCACGGCGATGTTTGGTTTCTGCGGCGGAGCGCGGCGGCACTACGCTTATCGCGGTGACGCTGAACGCGGGCGACGACTGGAACGATCACACAAAAATGTTGGACTACGGGTTCACTCAGGTGAAGTCTTATCCTCTGGAGACGGGGTGTTCGGCGAAAGTCGCTGTCGCGGGTACGGGGAAGAGAATAGGCGTTTACGCGGATACCGCGGAACTGTCGTTAAAGCCCGAACAGCGGCAGAAGCTCGAGAGACGTGTGCTGTTGCCGAGAATAGTTTACGGTGAAGTAAAAAAAGGCGATAAACTGGGTTCGTTGGAGTTTTTCCTGAACGGGGAGCGCGTTAAGAGCGTTGCGCTCTATGCCGCCGAGGACGTTGCGGAGGAAAGCGGAAAGCTCAGTTTTTGGCAAAAGCTGTTAAAAACGTTTGGTATATATGTGTAACGTGTGCGCGGCATATTTCTTGCCGCGCTTCGCATGGCTGTTTACCGGACATTGTTGAAATATTAAGGAGTAACCATTGGAAAAAATACGTGTTCAAAAATTGATCGCCGAAAGCGGCTTGTGTTCGCGCCGCAAAGCCGAAGAGCTGATATCAAACGGTTCGGTCACCGTGAACGGGCATATATGCTCCCTCGGCGATAAAGCCGACCCCGCCGCCGACGTCATTTCGGTAAACGGCAGACGAATTGGCGAAGCCCCGCGCGAAAAGCGTTATATAATGCTGAATAAGCCGCGCGGCTACATAACGACGATGAGCGACGAGCAGGGAAGAAAGATCGCGTTGGAACTGCTGCGTGGAGTTGAGGAGCGCGTTGTTCCGGTCGGCAGACTCGACCGAAACTCGGAGGGTCTTTTGCTGTTCACAAACGACGGCGAGTTCGCCAACGAGATAACTCACCCCAGCCGTCACGTCAGCAAAACCTATCGTGTGACTATTGACGGCAAAGTCAGCGAGGTTCAGCTTATGAAACTGTCCGCGGGCGTTAAGCTTGACGACGGGAAAGTTACGCTCCCGTGCAGTGTGGAGGTCGTCTCCGAGGGAGCCGATCGTACCGTGCTAAGAATGACGATAAAGCAAGGCTTGAACCGTCAGATACGCAGAATGTGCGCCGCGCTGGATCTTCAGGTCGGCAGACTGCGGCGTGTGGCGATTGGCGGCGTGAAGCTCGGAATGTTGAAAACGGGCGAGTGGCGCGACCTAACTAAAGACGAGTTGAGAATTCTCCGCGCGGCTGTCGGTAAGGGTGAAAGAAGCGGAAGGTCGGGTAAGAAATGATAGAGATTTTACAAAATAAGGAAAATTTAGATAAAATAGAGTTTAACGCGCGCGACGGCGAGGAGGTTCTCGGAAAAATAGCGGGAGTTCTTGACGGAGACGAGTTTGTTGTAAACGAGCTTTCCTGTGATGATTTCTTCACGGACGGCTTAGTCCGCGCGATATTGAATTTAATGACGCTCCACGGTATCGACAAAGCGCGTTTCGAGCTTCCGGAAAGCGATCTCGGGCGTTTGAGAAAGCTGCGTTTTTTTTCCGAAGAGCCAAAAATGGCGAGTATCGCGGAGTTTTTTGACAAGGGCTGTTGTCACTGAATAAAAAGGCGCTCCAAAAATTTTTTCGGAGCGCTCAGACTGAACTCTCCATCGGCGATAAGCGATGGAGAGTTTTTTGAGTTTTGACGGTCGGTTTTACTTTCGTGCCGCCATTTTAATTATATCGCCGAACTTAATGCGGTTGCCGTTATGGAGAATGATAGCTTCATAAACCTTGCTGACAACTATCGCGATAAGCACTACGGATGCCGCCAGCACACCGATGCCGAGCGCAATCTTCCACGGCTCCAGCGACCCGACCAGCACAGCCGAAGGCAGAGCGAACGGCGAACTTATGGGGAAGAAGTACGAGAAAAGCTGTACGGGATTTGTTGAGGAATCACCGTTTGCAAGAGCGTCCACGTTGAAAATCACGGGGAAATACGCCAGATACATTCCCAAAACGCCGATTATAGAATACGGACTCATCGCCGCCTGAAGATCTTCCATACGCGACACGGAAGCGCCGATAAGCGCCGCGATAAGCGAGAAGAACAAAAATCCAAGTATGAAGACCAGGATAATCGAGAGGATATTTGTCGGCGTGAACACTTTTGTAAAGTCGTTCAAGGTTTGTGCAATCTCAAGCTCCGAGGAAGAAATTCCCGCAAGAGCGCCGTTTTCCGCAATGCTGCCCGACTGTCCCATTTGAGAAAGCGCCGTTTGTATTTCGGGATTTTTCAGCAGTTCCGTTGCCTGACCTATCCAGCCGAACGGCGCGGACGCGGTAAAGCTCAGACCGCCCACCAATATTATCAGGAAAAACTGCAAAAAGCTGACCAAGCCCATCGCCAGTACTTTTCCGATAACCACTGCGAGAGGTCTAACGGAAGTCAGCAGCAGCTCCATAACGCGGCTGGTCTTCTCGGTAGCTATAGACTGCGCCACGACCGACCCGTACGAGAAGATAAGCATAAACAAAACGATGGACACCAACATCGGTAGCGCGTAATTTACCATTCCCTGCACCGAGTTAAGGTTTTTGCCGCCCGCTTGAGTTTTTGTCGCGAAAATATTGATTTGCGTTTGCTCGTAGTTTTCGGGCTTAACGCCCGCGTTCAGCATAACGCGGCGGTTTACGAGTTCCGTTACCGTGTTGTTAAGCATATCGACCGCGTGCTTCGCGTTTTGCGTGTAATATGAACGCACTTCGTAACTTGTGATCTTGCCGTCCTTATCCGTATGCGTCGAGATCTGTACTGCCGCCTCCGAGTTTTCGGAGGTTTTCAGTACTTGCGTGACCTCGTCAAGGGGTTTGTCAGGCTCGCTGAACCTTTCTCCGAAAAGCGTTTGCAGCGCGTTCTTATCTTCTTTTTCGAGTATCTTCGCGTCATCGAATAAATATACCAAGCCGGACGCCAAAAACTCGCCCTCGTCCGAGTCGCTGTCAACGGTGATACTGTCCGAACTGTCGGTATCGTTGATAATATTCGGCAAAACGTTGGTTAAAACGCATATTGTCGCCGTCAGAACGCAGATGATTATTGTCCCGACGATAAACGATTTCGTCTTGATATATTGAACGAATGTGAACGAAAAAACCTTGTTCCAGCCTTTAGTTTTCATTTTTCACACCTGACCTTTCCGCGCGGATATTGTCAAATTTTGTCCGAGTGCCTTCAATTATACGTTTAGTCTTTTTCATCTGCGCCACCCGCCTTTTCTATAAATATCTCGTTGAGCGTAGGTTCGCGCAGCTCATATTTGATAAGCGGGATCTTGTTGTCCATTATCATTTTAAGCAGCTTATGTGCCTGTTCTTCACTTTGTACATTGAAGCTCATGCCGTTGGGAGTGTCCTCGGATATTATCAAGCCGCACTCGTGCGCCATAGACCTGACGTCGCCCTCGGTTTTTACGGTAAGCTTTACTCTGCCGTATCCCTTTTTTATTTCGTTCAAGTTGCCTTGTAAAACGGTTCGGCCATGGTTAAGTATAACGATGTCTTTGCAAAATTCCTCAATGGTCGCCATTTGATGAGAACTCATTATAATATACTTGTTCTGCTTAATTTGTTCGCGTATGACCGACTTGAAAAGTTCGGCGTTAACAGGGTCCAGACCCGAGAGCGGCTCGTCAAGTACGATAAGGTCGGGGTTGGGGGCAAGCGCCGCGATAAGCTGTATTTTCTGTTGGTTGCCTTTTGAAAGCTGTTCGGCGCGTTTCGTTTTGTACTCCGAAACGTTGAGACGTTCAAACCAATAATCCAAAGCTTTCACAGCGCCCTCTTTGTTCATACCTCGCAGTGTGCAGAAGTACACCAACTGATCGATGATCTTGTATTTCGGATAAAGTCCACGTTCCTCCGCGAGGTAACCTATCGGTTTATCCGCCGCCAAAAACTTTTTTCCGTCCCAAGTCACCTCGCCGTCTTCCGCCGCCAACATTCCCAAAATAATGCGGATCGACGTGGTTTTACCCGCTCCGTTCGTGCCGAGCAGCGCGAAAACGCCCGGTTCGTTCATTTCAAACGAAAGGTTATCCACAACGGTTTTATCACCGTATTTTTTTACGATATTGCTTACCGTTAAACCCATATAATATCTTCGCCCCTTTCTGCTGTCAATACTGTTTATGTTAAGCATTGACAGTATAACATATTAATTTCCGTTTGTCAAGTACTTTTTTTCATTTTTTGCAAAATGCAACGTCATTCGTTATTATATAAGAAAAAAACCTCGCTGTCAAGGCGCTTATGTACTTGTAATTTTTCAAAAAGTGTGGTATAATAAATAAATGTTGGAAACGTACAGCGAATATGCGTTAATTGGTCACGAAATTAACTGCGCCGAAAAAGAGTTTCCATATTATGAATGCGAGAACGCCGGTTCAAACAAATTTACAAGGACAGTTAAATATATGAAAGTAATTAATTCAACGCCGCGGGCGGACGGATTCAGAATGCCGGGGGAGTGGGAACCGCATTACGGGTGTGTAATGATATTTCCCGAACGCGCGGATTCGTGGCAGTACGGCGGATATGCGGCGCGAAAAGCGTTTGCGGAGGTCGCGCGAGCCATTTCGGAAAGCGAACGGGTGACTGTGTGCGCGTCGTTTGAGCAGTACGAAAATGCGCGTCGGCTTTTGCCGCCGCAGATACGCGTGGTGGAAATGAGCTCCGATGACGCCTGGGCGCGAGATTACGCGCCGACGTTCGTCACCAACGGCAGAGAGATACGCGGAATAAATTGGGGCTTCAACGCGTGGGGCGGTTTGGAGGACGGACTGTATTTTCCGTGGGATAAGGACAATAAAATGGCGCGAAAGCTCTGCGATTTGTTTGACAAGGATATGTACGACTTCGGGAGGTTCATCCTTGAGGGCGGCTCGATACACGTCGACGGCGAGGGTACCTGTATAACTACAGAAGTGTGCCTGCTTAGCGCGGGAAGAAACCCGAAGCTCTCCAAAACAGAAATTGAAAATTATTTGCATGAGTGTCTTAACGTAAATAAAGTTATATGGTTAAAAAACGGTATTTATAACGATGAGACCAACGAGCATGTAGATAACGTTTGCGCGTTTGTAAAGCCCGCCGAGGTAGTTCTTGCGTGGACGGACGACAAGAGCGACCCGCAGTATGAAATGTCGCGGTCTTGCCTCGAGATACTTGAGCGCGAAACCGACGCAAAAGGGCGCGGTATAACGGTACACAAGCTGCGTTTGCCGAAGCCCGTGACCGTCACCGAAGAAGAATGCAACGGATTGGATTCAATGAATTTTGAGCCGACGCGCACGCCCGGGGAACGTCTGGCTGCGTCTTATGTTAACTTCTACATATCAAACGGCGCGGTGGTAATGCCGTTTTTCGGAGACCCCGCCGATGAGCCGGCAAAAGAATTGCTCTCAAAGCTTTTTCCAACTCGAAAGATCGTGCCGATATCGGCGAGGGATATTCTTATCGGCGGAGGAAATATTCACTGCATTACTCAACAGATTCCGTTATTTAAGTAATTTTAACGGGTTTAGCTAAAAAGGAGCGGTATATGATAGAGGTTATGTTCGGAGAAAGTGAAGCGGGAGCTATGAAAGTCGCATTGCATAACGACAAAGCACTCGGCGGCGACGTTGTCTGTCTTGGATCTTTGCTTGATATCGGCGATATTCAGAAGTCGGTATTCGGAAAATACCGCGCCAATTTACTTTATAACTTATATTACCAAGAACAGTACGGCGAGGATTCGGATTCAAAAGTCGAGCTGAAACGTCTTTGCAGCGTCTATTCCAACGAGTATGACAGGTTGGTCGGCTACTTAAAAAAAGGGGAGAAGATAAGGGTTTGGTACAGCTCCGCGCCGTATTCGCTCTGCGGGCTGCTGTGGCTTTGTTGCGAGCTTCGCGGTCTGATAAGCGAGGTGAGCGTTGTGAAGCTGCCCAGCGTTACCGTTAAGCGTAATTCGGCTGTGTCGTACTCGTCATGGGGTGAGGTGGAGCCAAACCGCTTCAAGTATTTTTTGAAGAAGTCACGCGTTTTGACGTCCGACGAGATCTCACTTTACGCGCACTATTGGGAGGGCTTGAAGCGTGAAAACGCGCCGCTTCGCGCGGTTCTGAACGGCTCTGTTATCAGCGTTCCCGCGAGCTTTTACGACTTCCTTATTTTCAAAAACCTCGACGATACTCCCATTAAGGAAGCTATGCTGATTGGCAAGATCTTGAGCGAGAACCGAATCGGTGTGGGCGACTTTTGGTACGCATGCAGAATTGAGAAGTTTATTACACAGGGTCGGATAAAGGTCATCGAAAATTCGGAACAAAAATATGAACGGATATTGACAAAGAATTAGTACGTTTTTCGAGCGTGAAACACGTTAATCCGAAACCGTTTTAGGAGAAAAATATGAGAAAAGTTACAGTTGCCGCAGTGCAGTTTTCGGTGCCCGAAACACGGGAAAAATCTATCGAAAAAGCGGAAAAATTTGTGCGCGAAGCAGCCGCTCTGGGAGCCAATGTGATATTGTTGCCGGAACTTTTTGAAACGCCGTATTTCTGCCAGGAACGCCGATATGAGCATTATGATTTGGCATTACCTACAGAAGATAACCCCGCTGTTCAACGTTTTCTGGATGTTTCAAAAGAACTTAATGTTGTTCTGCCGATAAGCTTTTATGAGCGCGATGTGAACAACTTTTACAACAGTGCTGCGATGCTGGATAGTGGCGAAATTCTTGGGGTTTATCGCAAAATTCATATACCTGACGATCATTTTTATCAGGAAAAATTCTACTTTACGCCGGGGAACACTTGTTTCAAGGTCTGGGACACGCGTTTCGGAAAGCTCGGTGTGGGAATATGCTGGGATCAATGGTTTCCCGAGGCGGCGCGGTGTATGGCTCTGGACGGCGCTGAACTTTTGCTTTATCCCACTGCGATTGGCAGTGAGCCTATCATTGAATGTGACAGTATGCCGCATTGGCAGCGCTGTATGCAAGGGCACGCCGCGGCAAATCTCATTCCCGTTATAGCTGCAAACCGTGTTGGTACCGAGAAAATCTTGCCGGACGATGGCAACGCTCATCAGCAAAGTGAACTGACATTTTACGGGTCCAGTTTTATTACAGACTGCACAGGTGCGATTCTCCGAATTGCAGACCGCGCTTCCGACTGTGTTATTCTTCAAGAATTTGATCTCGACGAATGTCGTTCTGCTCGTCAGGAATGGGGCGTTTTTCGCGATAGGCGTCCCGAGATGTATCACAAAATTATTAAGTAAGTTGCCTAAATGAATAATTCGCTCGGTTTTTATGAGTTTTGTGATGAAATAATAAATATGTCAGTAAGAAAAAAATCCCCGTCAAAGCAAGGGCGGTAAAATATTCGTACAAACACACCTAAAATGACGCTGCGATACGGTACAAAGTTGATGAACGTACAATATACCGTTGCCGCAAACGATACAACGGAACGTTGGAGGGCTTGAAGGACAAGTCGAGCGTCAGAACAGGGTTGATGAGGTGCGTTTTACAGCAGCTTGCGAACGGCGCAAATTTCGCTTTTGTCGTTATAACATCTTGTTTTTCGTTTTTTACTGCACATCATTGACAAATCTACGTTCAAAACAGATTTTATTATAAATTACGGTTGACAAATTAAGGAAAATGTGATATAATAGTGAAAGCATTATAATATTACTGTGAAAATTTCCCGTTGTCGGGAAAACGTATTTTAAGGAGCTTTCATTATGTCTGTGATCAAAAGAATTATAAGTTTGTTTTTGATAATTGCGTGCGTGGGCGCTATGGCGGGCGCTGGCTTTTATACGCTGTCTGCGGTCGAGCTTCTGTTCCCCGAGCCTGATATGCTTTATTTGTTTACATCCATAGCCGTGTACGGCGCGGCGGCGATATTGGTTTTCAGTATTATTTCGATAATAATGAACTGTGTAATGAAAGTAAGGCGCGGAAGCGGCGCTTTGGGAGTTTTTGCCGTTATCTGCGGTATCTGCGGCGCTCTGCTGCTGCCGAGGACTTCCGCCGAAGCTGCGTCTAAATACGATATGCTCACCCTGGAGCCGCTTTTGAAAGAGACTTACACCACCTATGTGATAAACTTTTTGGGTCTTGTTATGATATTGTTTTCGCTTATCATTATGATAATGGCTATCGTGGATATGGTGAAAACGGGCAGGGGAGAATAATTAAAAAAATATAATAAAAAGCCGAGGAATTTTCTCGGCCTTTTTTATTGTTCGGGGCTTAACTCGCTTTCCTCAACGTATACTTCGGGGCATACCTTGCCGAACAGCGAAAGCGTGGTTTGATAGCGCTCGTCGTCCTCCATACAGCCGACGACCGAGGTAATGTAGGTTTTATTGTTATACGCGAAAGCCGCAATAAGCGCGCAGCCTGCGTTGTCGGTCATTCCGGTTTTCATTCCGATGGCGTATTCGCAGTAGTAGTCCGATTCGGGGTGAATGAGTTTGTTGCCGTTTCTCCATTCGATAAACTCTCCGGATACGAATTGCGTGTTGTATTTCGTCGTGGAAACAAGTTCGCGAATCACGGGCACGGAAAGCGCGTAGCTTCCCAGCCGCGCCAAATCGGCGGCAGTGGTGTAATGATTGTCGTTATCCCAGCCCTCGGGGTTTGCGAAATGCGTATTTTTCATACCGATCTCACGCGCGAGATCATTCATAAGGTCGACAAAATATTTTACCGCTTGCTCATCGGTAAGCTGCGATGAACTTATTTTCCGCGCGGTGTTTACGGCGATAGAGTAAGCCGCGTCGTTGCCCGACGGCAGCAGCAGTCCCGCGATGAGGTCGTATAAAGTGAGCTGTTCACCCTCGGTGATAAGGCAAAGGCTGGAATCGGGCTGAACCAGCGCAAGTTCCGAGCCAACCGAGCAGACCTCTTCGGGATCCAGAAATTTCAGCGCCACGGAAGCAGTGAGAAGCTTTGTAAGGCTTGCGGGAGCTATCGTCACATCGGAGTTCTCGCCGTAGAGCAGTTCGCCGTCCTCAATGCAGTAGAGCGCATTCGCTTTGCAAAGAGGCGCGATGACGTTCGTTTCGGGAGGGTAGTAAGGCAGCGAGCCGGATGCTTTTGACGACTGCGGTTGTTTCGAGCTTTGAGCGCTCGCGGAACTTTCCGCCTTTGAGCTTATCACCGTCGAAGCGGTCGAGGACTTTGCCGCCGAAACGGAAGCAATCACGGGCTTGTCTGCTTTTTGCCCGCAGCCCGTCAGCAGAAAAACGCCGCACAGCGCGGCGGCTATTGATTTTTTCATAATATCTATACCCTCTTTTTATTTGTCTTTATATTAATTATAGTATATTAAACACAGCTTGTCAATGCTTCAATGCGGTTTTCACAAAATTGTAAGATTTGCGTTTTGGAATTATTTTTCCACAAATCTTGCAAAATAATACTTGAGAGGTTTAAAAACGTATAAGGTTATATTCGTCTAACCACTGCTATATTTACATATAATGGAAATAGTTCCATAAAAAGCAGACAAAAATGAAAGTTTCGAAAAAAAATCTTGCAAATCCCCTTGACAATTGTCGGAGGTTGATGTATAATACTATTGTATCGTATCGGGAATTACGAGATTTTGAGCAAATACCATTAATTCCCAATTGTGAAACTTTGCCGAGCGCGAACACGCACGGCGGCTAAAAAGGAGTATGATTATGTTACAGAGAGAGGGAGCGACAAGAATTCCGAGCGGCTGCGCGATATCGGGCTTCATCAACAGAAGCGGAAAACGTACTAACGGCAGCGTGATCGTGAATTCCATAGCCTGTATGCACGAGCGTTCAAACGGCTTGGGCGGCGGCTACGCGGGATACGGGATATATCCCGAATACAAGGATCAGTATGCTTTGCACGTTTTTTATGATTCAAGCGAGGCGAGAATAAAAGCCGAGGCGTTTCTCGACCGTCACTTTGACGTGGTGAATTTGTCGAGGATACCCGTTCGCAAAAATCCGCGCATTACGGACGAGCCGCTTATTTGGCGCTATTTTGTAAATCCGCTGCCCACAAAGCTTCAGGACAGCCAGCTCGACGAGCGCACTTTCGTGGCAAAATGCGTTATCAAGATAAATGACAAAATTGACGGCGCTTACGTTTTTTCAAGCGGAAAGAATATGGGTGTTTTTAAAGCGGTCGGCTATCCCGAGGACGTCGGCGACTTCTACCGTCTGGAGGAATACGACGGCTGGGCTTGGACGGTTCACGGACGCTACCCCACGAACACTCCCGGCTGGTGGGGCGGTGCGCATCCGTTCTCGCTGCTTGACTACACGATAGTACATAACGGCGAAATATCGTCTTATGACGCGAATCGCCGCTTTATCGAGATGTTCGGCTATAAGTGCAACTTGCTTACCGATACCGAGGTTATCACGTACATTATAGATTATCTTCACAGACGGCTCGAAATTCCGCTTGAGGATGTGGCAAAGATCATAGCTTCGCCGTTCTGGAGCGAGCTTGAATCGGGCAAATTTTCTCCCGAGGACACAGAGAAATACCGCCATTTCAGAAACGTTTTCTCCAGCTTGCTCATCACGGGACCGTTCTCGATAATTCTGGGCTTCAACAACGGTCTTATGGCGCTGAACGACAGATTGAAGCTGCGTTCTATGGTAGCTGCGGAGAAGGACGACACGGTTTATATGTCAAGCGAGGAGTGCTCGATACGAACTATGTGCCCCGACGTTGAC
>CANRFR010000039.1 GCA_947629945.1 uncultured Clostridia bacterium
CCTGTTTGGCTGCAATTTTAGTATTGGTTTATTTTTAGGGATTATTCCCGTTTACACAGTTTATTTTTCAGACCCTTAACAATGTGGGTATATCCCTTTTCCGTAGACTGATCACCTATTCCAATAACATAGAAGCTTTATCCATTACTATTGAGCCGACCTCTGATCCAGAGTTTCTCTTTCATCTTTGCTACGAATTGATTACAAAAGCTCCTGATGCTGGAAACACCCCTCAAAAAATTGCAGCATTTCTCTTAAAGAACTACCATATTTTTCTACATACAGGTGTTATTGTGACGGGTGAGGATGATCGCGCATCTGTAACAAGTACGACAAGCAAAAAGCCAGGTGATATCAACGAAGAAACTCCCGAAGGAGTTATCCGCAAAGTATATGAGGTTACTGTGAAGCATTTCGATTTGGCACGAATCCGGGACTCATATGACTGCGTTTACATTTACAACGATGCTAAAAATGAGAATATCCATGAAATCATAGTTATTTGTCGGAAAGAAGACTGCCCATCTGAAATGAAACCAAGTGGTCTTCATGGCTATCTTGGCAGCTATGCATATCAGGATATATTGTATTACTTTTGGGACATTTATGAATGGATGTCAAATATGCTCCAGCGTATGACCAATGAGGGCAGAATGGGGTTCTATCTAAACTTAAACTCATACATTGATGATATTAACACCTCTGAAAATGTCAAGAAGCTATGGAAGAAATTACATGAAAACTAACAAAACGCCGTCAGCAATGTATAACTGACGGTGTTTTTAACTCTAATCAAACTGTAGCTGTTTTCTTTGTCATAGGCAATGACCGCATTCGCTACTGCTTCTGCCATTTTGCATGGAACGGCGTTACCGATTTGTGTGTATATTGCACCTTTGTTCCCGCAAAAAACATAGTCATCCGGAAAAGACTGAATCCGTGCTGCTTCCTTTATTGTAATTCTTCTAAGGCGTTTTGGAGCTTCTTTGAATTCTGGCACAATCGATCCGGACATCAGACCCTTATGATAGTCAACAACCCAATCGCTAATAGCATCTCCATAAAGATAATCCTCGTCTACAAATGGAGTTTTGTTTCCGCCCATAGAAGCGGGTAGCGTATTTGCATAACCATCAACATTTATTGGTCTTCCTTGCCCGTTGAAATACATCCCAGCATATGGAGATTTTCTCATAATCGGATGGGTGGCAAATGTAATCTTTGCAGTACAAGTTTCAGGATTTTTGGCTGTACCCGCTCTCCCTAAAGGATATAACAGTTTTCGCACGGTCGGTGCCTTGATTCTCTGTTGTAAAAGCAAATCGTTCATACAATATTCAAAAAACGGATCGGTATTGTCTTTGATACCGATAAAAAAAACCCTTTCGCGTTTTTGAGATACTCCGTATTCGGTTGCATTCAAAATGAATGGCACACAATTATAACCCAGAGCAGAAACCTGCTCCAAATACTGTCTGCGGATAGGTTCCCATTTTTCCAATACACCAAGAGCCTTGACATTTTCCATAACAAATGCTTTAGGATGAACTCTTTTAATCACATCAAGAAAAGTAAAAATCAATTTACTACGATTATCGTTGGGATTCATTTTACCAGCTACAGAAAAACCCTGACATGGTGGTCCACCAAAAACCAAGTCCACCCCTTCATACTGTTTGAGAGAATCGATTATATTATTCACATCATCGTTTACCATAATTCCTGAAGCGTGATTTGCATTATATGTTGCTGCCGCATCGCTCACAAGTTCATTAGCAAAAACAACCTCAACACCAGCCTTCTCAAATCCAATATCCATCCCACCCGCTCCTGTGAACAGGGAGATTGCAGTTAGTTTGTCTGACATTACTGTCGCCCTTTCATAATTATTGTCATGTGATGTGGAAAACCAATGAAACATCATTGGAGTCAAGGTAAATGCCAAACTAGGTCTTAGCTATTCCACATGAATGTTTGACATGATGACATTCATTTTTTGTCATATCATAGACTAATTATAAGCCATTTTTAGTCCAAAGTCAAGCACTTTACCCTCAAAGTTTCTAAATTATATTTTCACAATATCCATCCTGTCCACCCCAACAATCCCGTCAACCCAACCCCCACCGCCATTCACCCTGTCAACTCAACCCCGCCATGGAAATGTTTCCCAATAGGATTTTTGAGGTTTCTGAGAGAACCTCCAATCCGCGCCGCATTGCCGAAAACGCTCTATACAAAGAGATTTTCGCACTCACTTTTCCGAGCGTGACATCAACACCACGCACTCAACGTGCCGCGTCCTCGGAAACAGGTCGAACGCGCACACATTTTTTACTTCGTAACCATTTTCTGAAAACAGTCTGCAGTCTCTCGCAGCGGTGGCGGGGTTGCAGGAAATCATAACAATTCGTTCGGGAGCCATTTTTACACAAGAGAGCAACGCTCTTTCGTCACAGCCCTTGCGCGGCGGGTCAAGCAGGATAACGTCAGGAGACAGTGCCTCGGCGGCGAGCTTTTCAGCGATAACCGCAGCGTCCGCGCAGATAAATTCAGCATTGTCAAAATTGTTCGCGGCAGCATTTTTCCGAGCGTTTTCTACCGCCTCGGGAACTATCTCCGCGCCAATCAATTTTGCGGCTTCACGTGCCATTGAAAGCCCAATCGTACCTATTCCGCAGTAAAGATCGAGAATAGTTTTCCCGCGTGGTTCGGCGAATTCTGCAGCCTGCTTGTAGAGCCGCTCCGCTTGCGGCGTGTTTACCTGGTAAAACGACTTTGGCGAAAGTTCGATAGAAACCCCGCACATCAAATCGTTTATCTCGGCATTGCCGCTTAAAAGCTCCTCATGCTCTCCTAAAATAACATTAGTCTTATGCGGATTAATATTCAATACAACACCCTTTATTTCAGGAAACTCCCGCGTCAGATCGGTAGCCAGCTTTTTAAATTCGGGAACCTTGCGCCGAGCAATAAGCACCGCGCAAATCTCGCCGCTATAATAACCGCGCCTTAAATAAATATGCCGCAAAACGCCCTCATGAGACTGTTCGTTATAAACGGAAATTTTTAGCTTTTTACATTCTCGCTTTATATAATCAACTATTTCGGAGAAAATCTCGGGCTGCAATTTGCAGTCCTCCACAGCGATCACCCGGTGACTTCTCTCGGAGAAAAATCCGCTTACGATATCGCCTACATCCGTTTTGGCAACTGGCATTTGCAGCTTGTTACGGTAGCGCTCGATATATTCCGCGCCGCAAATAGGCAGAAATTCCGGAGAAAGCCCGCCTATACGCTCAAACGCGTCGCGTACAATCTGCTCCTTGGCGGATAATTCCGCTTCATAAGTAATGTGACGGTAAACGCAGCCGCCGCATTTTCCGAAAACGGGACAGTTGTTCTCTATTCTGTCGGGCGAAGGCGTTATAATACGCTCGATTTTTCCGTAAGCGTAGCTTTTCAGCACCTTAACTATCCGCGCTTCTATAACGTCGCCGACAGCCGTTTTCGGCACGAACACCGCCATTCCGTCATATCGTCCAACTCCGCTTCCCTCGCTTGTCAGAGCGGTAATTTCAAGAGTTATTACATCGTTCTTTTTCATATAAATACCTCAAAAAATTTGCCCCGTGCAAACGGGGCAAATCGCTTACTTGTCATTCTTTTTGTCTTTCTCGTCCATCTTGGGCTTGATGACATAATCCCACAAAAGATCTCCCACGATAGTGCCCGCTAAAATCGCCAAAAACTGTTTCATAATATCACCCCTTTCGATAGTTTGAATAATAAACGCAATGAAGCGTCATCTCGCCGCCGCAAAGTTCTCTTAAAAGCGCGTTTTTGGGAACCTTATAAACAGTTCTTCCCAAAAATTTCGTGTAATATTCCAAAATAACCTCTCCGCGCGAGTTTAAGACCGCCCACATTACATCGTTCCCCATAATGTGAGGGAAAAACGAATCACCGTTAAGCGTGGAGATAATATCGCTCACTGCCGCATTATCGGCGAACTCGATGTTGCGGCTGTTGTCAAAAGCGTCGTCGCCCATACAAACGGAGGTTCTCGTAACGTGAACAAGCATTATATTTCGCCCAAACTTTTCGCTTTAAGATAAGAGTTGATAAACCCGTCCAGATCGCCGTCCATTACGGCGTTAACGTTCGCGTTCTCGAACTTAGTGCGCACGTCCTTAACAAGCGTGTAAGGCATAAATACGTAAGAGCGTATCTGGCTGCCCCATTCGATTTTGAGTTGCTCGCCCTTGATGTCGGAAATTTTGTCAAGGTGCTCCTGCTCCTTTATCTGAACGAGCTTTGAAACGAGCATTTTCATCGCGAAATCGCGGTTCTGAACCTGCGAACGCTGTGTCTGACAGCAGGTGACGATTCCCGTGGGTTTGTGTATCAAGCGCACCGCCGAGCTCGTCTTGTTGATATGCTGACCGCCCGCGCCCGACGCTCTGTAAACTTCCATTTCGATATCCTCGGGACGAATTTCAACGGAGACATCCTTTTCGATCTCAGGCATTACCTCAACGGAAGCAAAACTCGTCTGCCGTCTGCCCGAAGCGTCGAACGGAGAAATTCTGACAAGGCGGTGAACTCCGTGCTCGGACTTCAAAAATCCGTAAGCGTTAAAGCCCTCTATGCGTATAGACGCGCTCTTTATCCCGGCAGTATCTCCCTCCAAAATATCCAGAACCTCTGTTTTAAAGCTGTGGCTGTCCGCCCATTTCGTGTACATTCTGAGCAGCATTTGCACCCAGTCCTGTGCCTCCGTGCCGCCCGCTCCCGCATGGAAAGAAACAATAGCATTAGAGCTGTCGTACTCGCCTGTCATAAGCGTTGCGAGGTTCATTTCCTCGTAGGTCTTTTTGACGGTTTCCGCGAGAGCGTTCACCTCGTCCACCATACTCTCGTCGTTTTCTTCCTCGGCAAGTTCTATCATAGTGAGCACGTCGTCGCGATTTTGACAAAGTTTCTCATAACCTTGAATTGTATTTTTATACTGTCCTATCTGCTGTAAAACCGACTGCGACTTTTCGGGATCGTCCCAGAAATTCGGCTCGGTGGTTTTCATCTCCAGCTCGTCAAGTTTTATTTTAATGCCGTCGAGGTTCAAAGCTCCGCGAAGTTCCTCTATCTGCGGCTTCATTCCCTCCATAGCAAGTCTTGTTTCGTCGTATTGTATCATAAATTAACTCCCGTTTGTCTAATTGGTAATACAATTGATAAGTATCGCCTACATACCATATTATAACATAATTTTACTTAAATTACAAGTACCTAATGCAAATTTAACTCCATTGACAAAAATATAACAATCTCAACTGCAAGCAATGCGGTCGCCAACACGCCGAAAACCGCATAAGTAATCACAGCGTCACGCGATTGCTTTTCCGAAAACGCAAACGCTCTCGGAGCGTTTTTATTCACATAAACCGAAACATTTTCTCCCTCCGAGAGCTTTTGGTCGACGGCACACACCATTACGCCGAGGACTTCTTTTCCGTTTACGGTATAACGCGCCCAAGCGTGTTCACATCTGTTGAGATTGCGACCTCTGCCGAATTCAAGAACGATTTTTGCGCCGCAAGATATTGCGTTTCCGTTTTTGAACGCTTTCCGAAGTCTTATCGCTCTAATCATTTTCATCACACTGACTGCCGCCGCGCACATCGGAATGACAATCCGTGCTATACAACGCACCTCGTGATACGGTATTCCATCCATAAAAAACAGCAGTAAAAAAAGCACCCCAACGGAGATCCACCCCGAAACGAAACTTTTCATAATATTCCTTTAAACAGACTTTTCTCCGTGTTTTTTCAGCAGAACTTTCATAAGGTCGAGAATCGCTGCTTTTTTCGCCAAGCCGTCCGAAAACGCCGTAGCGCCGCCCGCCGCCGTACCGAGCATAAGCGCGTATTCCTCATCGGTATCGCCGTCGAGAATTCCCGAAAGAAATCCCGCCAGCATACTGTCGCCTGCGCCCACCGAATTGCGAACTTTTCCGCTGCACGCGTCGCAAAAAACGGTCTCGCCCTGCTCGTTAAGCAAGAACGCGCCGTCGCCCGCCATTGATACCAGAACGTTTTTCGCGCCCATTTCCTGCAAAGTTTTCGCGTAACCGATAGCCTCAACTTTGGAGTTCGGACGCTCACCGAAAATCTCTCCCAGTTCATCCAAATTCGGTTTTATAATGAACGGTTTCCATTTCAGAGTGCTTGTAAGCAGCTCTCCCGAAGCGTCAACGGCAACTTTAATGTTTTTAGCCGAAAGATATTCAAGGATGTGCTCATAAATATTATTCGGCAGCGATTTCGGAACGCTGCCCGCCAACACCAGCACGTCGCCGTCCTCAATAACGCCGAGCTTCACGAAAAACTCCTTTAAAGCCTCGTCGGAGATATCAGGACCGTCGGAATTTATTTCGGTTTCCATAACGCCGTCCGTTGTGTAATCTTTAAGCTTTACATTAACACGCGACATTCCGCTTGATAACCGCACAAAATCCGTATCAATACCGCGTTCGCACAGCCGCCGCTCTATCTCCTCGCCCGTAAAGCCCGCCGTAAAACCCAAAGCTTTCGATTTCACCGAAAGTTCGTTCAGCACGACCGACACGTTTATCCCCTTGCCTCCCGCGTCGAAAATCTCCCTGTTCATCCTGTTCACCGCGCCCGTCTTAAGATTGCTCGTATACACGATGTGATCGAGTGCGGGATTTAAAGTTACTGTATAAACCATTTTAAACACCCCCATAATTTTTATTTATCCATAGCGCTGAAGCTGCCCCAAAAAGAGCGACGGCTCATTTGCCAACGGATAGTTTTCCATAAATAAACATACGCGCTGTAATTTATCAAGTTGCGAAATTCAAGAGCCTTTTTTCGCAGCGGCGAGAGCGTATTTAATCTGCTGTAATGTCATTTTTCTCCCCGCTTTGTTTTTTTCTTAAAATAACGCTTATCACGATAAGCGCCGCGAACAAAACCGTTCCGCATATCGATACTATCACACCCGTTTTCAAACCCGCGGTCTTGAACGACATTTCTATAACGTGTTCGCCTTTCGGAACCTCAAAACACATAAACGTATCGTTAGCGCACTTTAAAATTGGAACCGGCACACCGTCAAGAGTTACCGTCCAGCCCTCTTCATACGGAATCGATGTGAACATTGCACAGTCCTTTTCGGCGTTTACCGAGATTGCCAATTCAGCCGCGCCTACGCGCTTTACTTCGGTTTGAGCGTTCATCGAAAGCATTTGCTCGTCAAAACGCTCCAGCGCCTCATCGTCAAGCACGCGGAAAAGCGGGTGCTCGTAAAACACCTCGCTTCCGAGAAGCTTCAGCTTGACTTCAAACGTTTCGCCGTTTAAGAATTCTCCGAGATACGCTATCGAATGGTTCTCGTTCTCGAAATAGTATTTTATAAACTCGTCGTTGACATAAAGCTCGCACTCGCGCTCGTAAAGCGACGGAAGATACATATAAAACCGCCCGTTCCTCGGCGCCGTTATCCTGTAAGTGATAAAAGCGTCGTCGTTTTCCAAACGCTTTTTATAAGACAAATGCCCGTCCGTTGTGGAACCCGCGTTCACGTTTATAAAATCTGCCGCGTAGTCGTCAACAGGCAGAAAAATGCTCTGCGGTTTCCCGGAAAGCTGCGCGGCAAGGCGCTCCTGCGACGCAAACGGAGATTTATTGTCGAGTTTTCCTCCGATAACGCTCTTTTCCGCCAGATACGCCCAACCAAACGCGTCATCGTTTTTGTAAGCGTTAATGCCGCTGTCGTTGGACGCGTTGACGATCTTTTTATATTGCGAAAGCAGCGCTCTTTCGGACAAAACATATTTTACGCCCAGAATGTCGTCGGTCAGCGGCGTAGCGCCATCGTAACGCGAGTAATGCTCACGCGCACCGAAACCGAGCGTTTTCGCCAGCGCTATCGCTTTCGCATTGAAAGTGCTGGTGCTGTGCGACATACCGTACATTCCCGCAGCCATCGGATCGTTCACACAGCGGTGATACGTTTTCTCCATTCTGTAAAAGCCGTCATCCTGCGCTTTCACTTCGTTTACGACTTCCCTCGTTGCGGGTATGTCGCCAAGGTAGTTCTCACGAGTGGAATAAACTATGTCGTCGTCCATTGTGTGGAATGTGACAAGATTATTCATCACAAGCTCCGCACAAACAAGCGCCAGAAGCGTCACCTTTATAGCGCGGTGGGCGTGATATTTTTTGTAAAAAGCCGCAGCACCCGCTATAACGCTCAACACAATAAGCGGAATTACGATAATCAATGTGGTATCAAAATTATCGCTTCCCTCATAATGGTCAACTATCAGCAGAACTCCGAGCAGTGCTGCGAATACCGCGCCAATGCTTTTACGCTTGACGCTCCGAATATTTTCGAATGCTTCCGCACCAAACATCACCATCAAAAACGCAGCGATAAACGCGTAACGGTACGGCATCCAAATCGGCACCGCGCCGCCGTGCCACAGCATATCCACAGGCTTAATATACATCGAAAGCAGCATTATTCCCAACAAAACGCCGCCCGATACTCTTTGGCGCAGCGGAATATTCCTCATAGTGAACCAAATCACCGCGAAAATAAGCGCCAGCGTTCCACAATAGAGCATAGGAAAGCCCTCGGGGCGAATGGTGTCGAACGTGCCCGGAAAGAGCTTTATCAAGATGTCGGAAAGGTTGAAGTTTTCGGCTAAAGAAAAGTCCTCGTCGCCAAAATCCAGCTTGCCCATTTGCAGAGACTTATACGCGGGAATTATGAGCCATGCGCTCATACTGATAGCCGCCACAGAGGATAATCCGTAAATCAAAACCGACTTTCCCACCGACTTCGCGCCGCCGTCTTTTATTCTGCCCGAAGCTATGTGGTATACAAAATACAGCGCTGAGAAAATGCCGACCATATAGCCTATATAATAGTTGGATATAAAAACGTACGCCAGCGATACCGCGTACAGCAGAAATCTCTTTCTGTCGCAGATATACTCCACGCCCATCAGCACAAGCGGCAAAAACATCATACCGTCCAGCCACATTGGATTTATCGAATGCGCGGCGAAATATCCCGAAAGCGCATACATCAGTGAAAACAACACGGTCGTGAGGTCGGAAAAACCGCGGTGCTTTTTTAGAAACACCGCACAGATAAATCCGCCCGCAGCCGCCTTGCAGACAAGCATCGCAAGCAAACCCTCGGTTATCATCGTTCGCGGAAACAGCCAAACTATAAAATTAAACGGACTTGCAAGGTAATAAGCAAAAATGCCGAAAAACTCACCCGAAAATGTCCTGCTCCAACAGTAGAAAAAACTCTCCTTGCCCGCGAACACATCGTACATATATTCGTAGTAATAAACGTACTGTGCGTTCAAATCAAGCGCCAGCACCGAATTCTTCCCCGCGGGATAAACCCCGAAAAGCATATAGGAACCGAAAAGCAGCGCCGCGGGAAGAAAAGCCGCCAAAATATACGCCTTGTTTTTAAAGCAGAACCCTCGAAAACGCCGCCAATTTTTTAAGAAAACCGCGCCGCCCTTTTCACCGTAAGAAGCGTTCAATTTCAAAACCTCTCTTACTCTCCGATGATTTTCACCACAACGCTTTTTTCACGCTGACCGTCAAAATCTCCATACATTATATATTGCCGCGGACCCAAGTCGAGCTTACCCTCGGTTATGGGTACGGTAACGGAAGACCCCATAAGGAGCTGCTTTAAATGAGCTGTGCCCGCGCTTTGATAATCCACCTTGTACTCGGTCTCTTTGCTTGCCGCGCGCGACAAAAGGTTCTGCCAATCCTTATAGAGAGCCTCTTTATCGTGCTCAAGAAAGACGGATGATGTTGTGTGCTTTGACATCACAACGCAGAGACCCTCGCTTACACAGCTTCTTCTCACACATTCCTCGATCTCGTAGGAAAGATTTAAAAACTGCTCCTTTTCTTCGGTGGTTACCGTTAAAATCTGCTTAAAGTGCTTCATCTTATTTTTTCCTTTCTATGTCGTTTTACGCCGTCTTTCGGCGCTCCTTTAGAGTCAGCGTGCCGTGTTCGGCTGTCGCGCTTATTTGATTTTTACCGCCGTTGAACGAATATTTATAATCTCCGGGAACTTGTCCGCTCAACAATTCACTTTTGAACTCGCCGTCCTTGGTTTTGAAATCGACCGTCACCGAGCTGTCCTGCGGCAAGATAATCTCAGCGTTCCCGTTTCTGTCAAGGAAACTCGTTCCGCTTACTATGAAGCCGATGTTCGCGTATATATCGCCGTCCGTTGTGGATATGGAGGACAGGAAACCCATATTACGAACGGCGACATTGCCGCTTTCGGTAACAACGGTAAGCTTCTGACAATCAAACCCGTCGCCGATATCCACGCTGCCTGTGCCCGTATATACGCTCACATCGCGATAAAGCGTCTTGGGAAGATACAGCTTTACGCCAAATTCCGAGCGCTTTCCCGCAAACAGCGACACCACAAACGCAGCGCTTTCGGTAATCGTCAGCTTGTTGTCACCCACTTCCATATCCAAAGGGCGGTCGTTTTTGTATTCAACGGTTATCTCCTCGCCGTCATACGGGATAAAGCTCACGTCCAACCGCTGAAGATCTATATCCAGATACTCAAGCAAAGGAAAAGTGAACGTGCCGCCCGCCTCGGACGCGTGCGGATAATTCCGCGTGAGGAACGCTATTCCGCCGAACAGCGCCGCCAAAATAAGAGACACGGCAAGAAATTTGTTAATCATCTTTTCCATATTCTACCAATCTCTCAATCTGTCGCAGCGGCGCTTTATTCTTAAATATCGTCTTGATATCCAAAAGCCGAGCTTCACACCTATTAGACCTAATGCCGCCGCGATGAAAATAAGCGAAAGCCCCCCAAACAGCATAAACGTCGGAGCAAGCTCCGTTATGATGAGATTCTCGTTAAACAACAGCGACGCTACCCCGAAAATAAACAGCATAACTCCAAGCGGTATCCCCGCCGCAGCTGCCAAAAACAGCACGAACATCACCGCGAAGCAAAACGCGAAAACGATCCAATAGCCCGTATAATTCAAAAAAACTTTAAACTTTATCAAACAGGAAAACACCCCTTATTGACAATTGACAGTGTACATTTGACAAATGATAATAATATGCAATGTTACACATTGTAATTATATCACATTTTCTTCCCAATGTCAATAGCTTTGAACAAAATGGCTCAGAAGTACTAAAGGGCACCTCTAAAGAAACCCCGATTTAATCGGCGCTTCCCTAAAAAAGCGCCCGAAGAACGGCTTCGGGCACAAAATTTTTATGTATTTTTCCACATTTTTATAACTGCGTCGGCGATGACGTTTCCAAGAAGTTCGCCCGTGTAAACCGCCTCGTCCAGTGTATTGCCCTGACTTCCCACCTCTATCAGTATATCCCCCGCGAAAAGCGATTGATTATAGTTACGGTAATCAAACAGTATGGGGCGGGCTAAAGTTGGGTAAGCGGTCTCGGCGCAATTCTGGATAAGACAGGAAAGCTCAAGATTTTGCTTGTAACCGGGCAGCTCCACATCCTCGCCGTCGCAGCCTGTAATTATCATAAACTGAGCGGCGGTTTTTCCGCTTATCTCGGCTATCGGCGCGGTGACGGAGCTGTCCTCGTTTATTATCCCGTCGCGGTGAATATCAATGGCTATCTTTATGCTGGGATATTCCTCGAGATCCTCCGTCATCGTGTCCGCGGAACGGTAATACGCACCCGTGAACATCGGATAATCGTGAACCTTGCAGTCGTGTACGCTGGATATTCCTCGTTTGGCAAGCGCTTCGCATATAGCGTCGCCGACTGCGGTCATATTGCGTTCCGGGTCGCTTGAGCGAATCGGGTAGTTCTCATCGTAGTCGTCGCCGTATGGCAAAAAGCTTTCGGAAGTATGCGTATGGTAAATAAGCACCTGAGGCTCCGCGCTTCCAAGCTCGAAATCTTTAAAACTCCCCAAAACAGGCAATATTTCGGACTCCGCCAGCAAATCGGCGTTTTCCTCATCGGTGCAGTTGCGTATCTGCGCGCCGCTCGACAGGGTGACTATGTTCGGGTCGTCGAAATATCCGAAGTTGTAACGCTCTATTCTGCCGCTTTTTTCCGTGTATTTTGAATAGTCCTCGTCATCCGTACCGTCGGCGCGGTTTTTCGTGATGATCTTCCCAAGCTTCGGCGTTTCGGCGTGCTTGCTTGCTTCGCTTGTTTCACTTGCTTTACTCGTCGTTTCGGAAACGTTTGTCTCGCTCGACGTTGATGGTTCGCTCGTCTCGTCCGATTTTGAAATTTCGCTCGTTTCGACCGATTTTGAGAATTCGCTCGTTTCGTCCGATTCTGAGAGTTCGCTCGTCTCGTCCGATTCTGAGAGTTCGCTCGTCTCGCTTGGTGCTGAAGATACGTTTGTTTCGTCCGAATTTGAGCTTTCGCTCACAACCGCAGAGGTCTCCGAAACGGAACCGCTTTCGTTCTTTACAGCGCCGACATCGGCAATCCCAGCCGAAAACAGCACTGCACCTTTCACAAATTCCCCCGCCGGAGTGCTTGTCCCGCTTAAAACGGCACAAGCCACCGACAACGCTCCGATTAACAGTGTTTTTAACTTTCCCATAATTTTCACTCCTTTTTTGAAATTATATTCAAAAGGAGCTTGCAATTATGCCTTACATCTCGGAAAAAGTTTTCGCGACTGTTCCGACGAAATGCCACTGGCGCTCCATATAGGTGCGGAGCGGCTTCAAATAAACGCCGTATTTCAGAGCGGCGACGGCAGGTTCGGAAAAACTTTCACAAACAGCCCGAGCCGCCAGATGTCCGCTTTCCAGCGCCGATGATATTCCCTCGCCCATGGGATTAAAAAAGCCCGCGATCTCGCCCGCGAAAAACACTCTTCCAACGGAACCGTCTATGTTAAAATCGGGACGAATACGCGGCATAAGCCACTTTTCCTCTTTGATTTGGCGCTCGACCGCAAGTCCGTGAGCCTTTCACATATATTCAAGAAAATTCGCGTAGTACTCTCCTGTTTTGCTCGAATCTTTTACGGAGACTCCAAGCACGAGCATATCGTCCTTAACGTTGAACCACGCGTCGTATTCCGAAAGTTCCGGCTGAAGATAGGCGTAGAAATAGTGCGGATCGAGAGAAATTTCACCCATGTTAAATGTCTGGAACGTTGTGATATACTCTGCGGAACATTTTGTGAATTTGCGCTTGAATGCTCCAACAACGCCCTCGCAGTCGATAACATACCGTGCTTTCTCACTGTAAAGCGCTTTACCACGCAGCTTCACTTCAATATAATCGGGAAATTCACAACACTCGAGCGCGGCGGTGTTATCGCGAAGCTCCGCACCCGCGCTCACGGCTTTTCGCGCGAGCCAACTATCATAGTCGGCTCGCCAAACGTTACGTCCCTCCTGTTCAAACCGCAGTTCTTTTCCGCTGTCGTTCGTAAAAATCATTCCGCGGTTTTCAACAGGCAGGCAAAGCGCGGTTTCGGGAACAGGCTCGCCGAAATAACGCTCGGTAAGCTCCATAGTCTTTTTTATAAGAATCCCGGAACAGGATTTATAGCGCGGCAGCGGGAACTTCTCAACGAGCAGAACGCTTTTGCCTCCATCAGCAAGTGCCTTAGCCGCCGAACACCCAGCCGGACCCGCGCCGATAACTATCACGTCATACATTGTTATCACCCGAATGAGCCTTTTTCAGGCAGTCTACCAAATTGAACACTACTTGACGTTCCTCGTCGTTAAGCTCTGTGATATTGACCGAAACTTCGTTTGATATGTTCAGCATATCGTCCACCGACGTGTTGAATATTCCCGCCATCTCCACAACGTGCTTTAACTGCGGCGTCGCGAAGCCGAGTTCCCAAGCGTTCACGGAGCTTCGCGTAACGTCCAGCCGCCGCGCAAGCTCCGCCTGAGACATTCCGAACTTGAACCGCATATCCACAATACGCTGACTTAAATTATAATTCATAAAATTTTTCTCCCTTCAAAAAATATTACACGGCTTTTCTCTTACAATACGAGAATGGCTTTACAAAGCGATTTTGGGTCGGCGAAACACAAGCCGTGATAATATTATCATACACTCTTGATAATATTATAATCTACCTTGACCGTAAGTTTGTACATCATCATACGCGTCTAAACATACACAAACGATAATAATACTTGATAAAATAAAGGGAAGTGTTATAATGTCATAGTTGAAAAAATAAGCAAATTTCAGGAGAACTGCGGAAAATTCAAATAAACCTTGACAAACCCTCCGAAATATGTTATAATAAAAAAAATTATTTACATATTGGAGGAAATACTATGATCGAACAGTTTAACAAGTTCATTGCCAAAAACGGAATGTGGATATTCCTTGGCGCGGCGACATACAAATTTGTCTTTTACGTAATAAACCTTGTGTACGCTTTCCAAGGAGGCGCTTCGCGCGGCGTTAGAACGCTTTTTGACGATTTACTGGGCATGGCTCTGGAGCTTATCATTCTGGGCGTTGTCTTGGAACTTTCGAGAAAACTCGCGGGAAACACCGTGTCCGCTCCCACTAACTACGGATATACCGCTCAAAACAACTACGCGGCTCAGACGGCTCAAGCACCTCGTCCCGTACAGGCTCCGCAAGCCCAAAGCGTTCCGACTCCAACTGCGAACAGCGGCGCTTGGTTCTGCTCTTCCTGCGGTACGCAAAACGTTCAGGGTGCGGGATTCTGCTCTAAGTGCGGCAAGCCCAAGCAATGATACCTATTGCGGTATAAAATCCGCACTAACGTTAAAAACACAAACGCCCCTCCGGTTCAAAACCGTAGGGGCGTTTTCTTACAGAGGTTATCGTTACCTTTTGACGGACATTAAATCCACCGATAAAAAACATATCCGTATCGCCGTATTTAATCATATTTCTTTCGCGTTTCATCGACAGCGCAGAAAAGGCAGCCTAAATATGTCATCAAAACCTCATGTTTCGGACATTTCGGGAAGCCGTTTAATATCGGGTCGTCATTTTCGGCAGAGTTCCGCCAGTCCTCCAAAGCGTTCGGGTAAACATCATTCACGGTGAGCTTTCCTATCATCTCCGCGAATTTCTTCAAGTTGGGAAACAAGAGTTCCTCACTCGGTTGATAGTCTAACTTATCCCAACCCGTGCGGTTCTCGGCGGCTTCTATCGTTTTCATCATAAATCGCTTGCACTCGTCAAAACGTTTGATATTCCACGGCATCTCGCTAATATCAAAGCCGACCGTGCCTATTCCGACTGCGCTTTGATCTTTCTCGGCAAGCCAAACGATAAGACGCTTTTCGTCGTCGTTCTGCGCGAGTTTTGAGCCTGACAACGTGAGAACGTCAATAAACACGCTTGTCAAGCCATTAGACAGTTGAATACAATCATCGCCAACCTCGCCGGAAGAAATCAAATTCGCCATTACCCATACTCCTTAAGCATTTCTTTGAGCGCGTTTATGAAACTCGGCAAGCCCCGTAAAATTTCCGCTTTTTACGTTCAAATCGAACAGTGTATTATAAGGGTTTACAAACTCCTCGTAAAAATGCCTGAAATTCGTTATTTCAACAAAGTTCTCGCCAAATTCAAACCGCGCGTTCATCATTCATCCCAATTCGGATTTACCATAACGGTTACATGCTCGGTGCGGATATCATCGGTCAATTCCCAATGAATATTCTCGTTGGTGTGGTCGTATTTAAAGCCGCACTTCTCTTGAACGCGCTTTGACTTTTCGTTGCCGTCAAAATAACCGCACCATATACGTTTGAGTTTCAGTTTGTTAAAGCCGTAACGCAGCATTTCGCGTACGGCTTCGGGAATAAGCCCTCTGCCCCAGAACGGTTTGCCTATCCAGTAACCGATTTCCGCTTCGTCCTCGGGAATATCCCAACTGCTCTGCTTTCCCAACATCAGCCCAATCGAACCAACCGCCCGCATTTCGCTTTTCAAAACAACCGCGAACGTATTCGGTTCGTTAAACACCGTATGAATTATCTCTAGACTTTCCTCAACGCTCTTGTGAGGGTTCCAGCCCGCTATCGGACCCACATCGGGGTCTTTTGCAAATTCGTATAAATCCGCCGCATCCTCGTCAGTCCACGGACGAAGTATCAATCTCTCGGTTTCCAGTATCATTTTTTACCCCTTTACTTTTCTATTAACATCAAAAATTCAGCAATCAATATCGTCCAATGTAGCCTGCCCGTCCCTGAGTATCCCCAAGTGCTTGTACGCGAGAGCGGTCGCCACACGTCCGCGCGGAGTTTTCGCGACAAATCCCAATTGCATTAAATACGGCTCGCAAACGTCCTCCAGAGTTACCGCTTCTTCATTGAGAGCCGAAGCAAGCGTAGAAAGCCCCACGGGACCACCATTGTAGCCCTTTATCATCATTTCGAGCATACGGCGGTCGAGACTGTCAAGTCCGAGTTCATCTACTTCAAGCTTTTGAAGCGCGTTGTCGGCTATTTGGCGCGTTATCCTGCCGTCGCCCAACACCTCGGCAAAGTCGCGAACACGCTTTAACAGCCTGTTCGCGATACGCGGAGTTCCGCGAGAGCGCCGCGCTATCTCCATAGCGCCGTCTTTCATCGTGGGTATTCCGAGAATGACCGCCGAGCGCTGAACTATATCGCACAACTGCTCGGGAGTGTAAAGCTCCAACCGCTGAATTACGCCAAATCTATCACGCAGCGGCGCGGAAAGCTGTCCCGAACGCGTTGTCGCTCCGATGAGAGTAAAATGCGGCAAATCTATACGAATAGACCGCGCGGCGGGACCGTTGCCCATCACGATATCAAGCGCATAGTCCTCCATAGCGGGATAAAGCACTTCCTCAACTTGCCGCGACAAACGGTGAATTTCGTCTATAAACAGCACGTCGTTCGGCTGTAAATTTGTAAGCAAAGCCGCAAGGTCGCCCGCCTTTTCTATAGCGGGACCGCTCGTTACACGAATATTGACGCCCATTTCATTCGCGATTATGCAAGACAGCGTTGTCTTGCCCAATCCCGGAGGTCCGTACAGCAAAACGTGGTCGAGACACTCGCCGCGTTTTTTCGCCGCCTCAATATAAACCGCCATATTCTCTTTAACCTTGTCCTGTCCGATATACTCCTCAAGCGTTTTTGGTCTCAGGGTAAGTTCCGCTTCGCTGTCGCTTTCGCTGAAAGACGGCTCTACCAAACGCTCGCTAGGGTCAAATTCAAGGTCGTCGTTCGACATTTCTATCATTGTCAGTTTGCCTTTCGGTTATTAAAATCTTTATGTATAATAAGCTCTGTTTGATAATTCACGCATTTTTCACCGTCAAAATCAAGCCGAATAATAAACGGCATAAAGTCTACTATCTTCTTGAAACACTTGAAATCGAACTTGGGATAGTAATAGTTCAAAATCGTTGAAAGCGCCGTACCGTGTGTTGCTATCGCTATGTTCTCGTCTTTATGCTCCGCAAGAAGATGATTTAAAGCGCGGATATTTCTGTTTTGCACCTCGCGCAGACTTTCCCCGTCCTCGATATGATAATCAAAATCAGCCCACTGCTTTTCAATGAACTCAAAAAAATTATCGCCGCGCCAACTTCCCGCGCCGCGTTCGCGGAAGTCCTCGTCCGTATGTATCTCCAAACCGAGCGTCCGCGACAGATCGGCTATCGTGTCCATACTTCTTTTATACGGGCTTGACATCAGAAAATCAATATGCTTGTCTGCCAAAACCCAAGTCACCGCTTTGCTGTCGCGCAAGCCCTCGGCGGTTAGCGGACGCGCTCTGTCGTCACGAACCGAATGATCGGGATCCGCATGACGGACAAAATAAATGTTAGTCATCAATCTTCTCCTTCTTATCAGCATTATCTTCGTTTTCATCGGTTATAGGGTCTATCTTACGATAAAACATCTCCGGCAGATCTTTTCCGTCGTAGTCCGTTTTATGAAAAGATAACATCGCGTTAATACGCTTATTAAGTTCGTCCGCGTCGTGTATTCCGCAAAGCTGCGCTTTTTTACACTCCTCCTCGGCATGCTCGACGTCTCCACGCATTGCGTACCAATCCGCAAGTTCCGCGTGGCAGAGCGGGTGATTTTCGTTTATCTTCAAAAGTGTTTGCAGAGTGTCAAACGCTTTATCGTCCTCGCCGCGCACCATCTGAATTTTCGCTAAACTGAAATAGGAGTACCCGTGATTGGGGTCGTAACGCAAAGCCTGTTCAAAACAGTAATTCGCGCGGTCCAGCTTGCCCTCGCTGAAATATGCGTGACCGAGCCTCGACTGCGCTTCGGGATTTTCGGGAGCGTACTCCACTGCCTTACGGTAACACCACATAAGCTTCGAGTTGTTTTCCGTAGCCTCGTACAGCTTTATAAGCCATTCAATGCAGAACATCTGATTTTGCCGAACGTCTGTGTTCGCCAACGCTTGCTGAAGGTATTCCTCCGCTTCAACAATTTTGCCGTTAAGCAGCGAATAAATGCCCTTGTATGCCAGTTTCGCGACTTTATCGCGGTGCACCAGTTTTATGCCGTCCGCGCCCAGCGCTCGAACAGACGCTTTTCTTTTCGCCGCATACGGTATTATACATTCAGTTATAATTACCGTGAACAGCGACACAAGCGCCGCGAACAAAAAAAGCCCGCCGACAACATACGCAAAGCCGATATCTTTCGCGGCAGTCGCCAGCGTGATTATCATGACACCGATAAACGCGCCGCCGCACAGCCAAAGCAGCTTTTCAAAACCGCCGATACCCTTTTTCTTATTCAAAAAATCACCCCCGATATCCAAATTAACGCTGTTTTCACGCCCACAGCGGGAAAACGGCAAATTCTTATGCCAAATTTTTAAGACCGTATTTAATCAGATCCTCCACCGAACTTGCGGGGTCGGCTCCCGATATAGCCGCGCCGCACTGTGCCGGATTAAATCCCAACGTTTGCAAAGCCGTCATTGCTTCGCTAAAGTTGTCGCCCGTCGTTATTACAGCGCTTTGCAAATCTTTCGCAGAAAGCTTTTGTTCTTTAGCTACCTTGTCTTTCAACTCCAAAACAATTCTTTGAGCGATTTTTGAACCGATACCCGGTGATTTCGTCAATGTTTTGTAATCCTCTGACGCTACGCACAAAGCAAGTTTTGACGGAGTTATGTCGCTTAAAATCGACAGCGCCGCCTTGGGTCCCACTCCCGAAACGGAGATAAGCTGCTTGAACGCCGAAAGCTCCGCGTTATCGGCAAAGCCGAACAAGTCCAGAGAGTTCTCGGTAACGTGAAGATATGTATAAAGCTTCACTTCGCCCGACTCACGCTGCTCTCGGATTTTAGCCAAGGTGTTCATCGTAGTGCGGCAGGCATAACCCACCCCCGCGCACTCTATAACGGCAAGCCCCGCTTCCCAATAAGTAAGTTTTCCGTTTAAACTGTATATCATAAAAACTACCTCTTTTTGTTTAACTGCGCGACCTCGTTGCCGCGCATTATCTCGCTTAGCCGTGAACCTCCCGTGTGTCCGTGAGTTATCGCCAAAGCAAGCGCGTCGGCGGTGTCATCGGGTTTCGGGATATCTTTAAGGCGCAGAATGTTCTTTGTCATTTCCTGAACCTGATGTTTTTCCGCTCTTCCGTACCCCGTCACAGCCATCTTGACTTGAAGCGGCGTGTACTCAAAAATTCTTATCCGCCGCTGTACCGCCGCCAGCATTATCACTCCACGAGCCTGAGCAACGTCGATACCCGTTGTGATGTTGGAATTGAAATAGAGCTTTTCAATGCTCATACAATCGGGCGTGAATTTATCAAGAATTACAGATAAATCCTCGTAAATCTCGCACAAGC
>CANRFR010000040.1 GCA_947629945.1 uncultured Clostridia bacterium
CGAACCGACAGTCTGCGACGTTCTCCCTTTTAATATTGAGGAGGAAGAGCTTCTTCGAGCCGCTTATGCTATCGAAAAGCGCAGCGAGCACCCGTTGGCTAAGGCGATAGTTTCTCACGGGCGTTCGTATAATTTCCCGCCCGAGGAGCCGGACGCGTTTCAAGTTCTGCGCGGCAGCGGCATTTCGGCGGCGCTGAACGGGCGGCAGTATATAGCGGGAAATCTGAGATTGTGTGAGACATATTGCGATATCCCGAGAGAACTTCGCGACAGCGCCGAGCGTTTGTCGAACGAGGGTAAAACGCCGCTTTATTTTTGCAGAGACCAAAAGCCCATCGGCTTGATAGCCGTAGCGGACGCTATCAAGGAGGAAAGCGCGGAAGCCGTCGCTCAGCTTAAAGCAATGGGCTGTCACACGGTAATGCTGACGGGAGACAATCGGCGCACCGCTGAAGCCGTCGGAAGACTGGCGGGCGTTGACGAGGTGATAGCCGAGGTTCGTCCAAATGATAAAGAGGACGTAGTGAAGCGTTTTCAACGGCAGGGAAGCGTTATAATGGTTGGCGACGGCATAAACGACGCTCCCGCGCTCACACGCGCGGATATCGGCATAGCGATAGGCGCGGGCAGTGATATCGCGATAGACAGCGCGGATATCGTGCTGATGAAGTCGCGGCTTTCGGACGTTCCCGCCGCGATAAGGCTTTCAAGGCGCACGCTGTTAAACATTAAGGAGAACCTGTTTTGGGCGTTTATCTATAACGTTATAGGAATACCGCTGGCGGCGAGCGTTTGGATAGGGCTGTTCGGCTGGCGCTTGAATCCGATGTTCGGAGCGGCGGCGATGAGCTTGTCGAGCTTTTGCGTGGTAACGAACGCTCTGCGGCTGAATTTTGTGAAGATATACGATACTAAGCACGACCACCCAAGGCGTGCGAAAAATAAACAGTTAAAGGAGAAAACCACTATGGAAGTTACTATGAAGATCGAGGGAATGATGTGCGGTCACTGCGAGGCGACGGTCAAGAAAGCTTTGGAAGCCGTTCCGACCGTGGAAAGCGCCGAGGTGTCTCACGAAAAAGGCACTGCGGTAGTTAAGCTGAAAGAAGCCACCGACTTCGCCGTGCTGAAAAAAGCAGTCGAGGACAAGGATTACAAGGTGGTTGAATAAAATTGTCCGCTCCTCTTTCGGGGAGCGGATATTTTGTTATATGCACGAATGTCACTTAACAAGAATAAAATCGCCGAATAAAGTGGTGTTAATGGATTTTTCCGCATAATTATAGATAAGAGCAGCGTCGGAATTTTTCAATTCCTCAATATCGGTTTCCGTGTTATCGCGGCTTATCTTAATTTTGCTCTTTGATTTTACCGGTAAAAATTCTTCGACCAAATAAGCCTTTTCTGTGCAGTAAAGCGTTTTGCACTTGTCAAATTCCGTTTGCATTATTGCGGCGGTGTCCTCATCGGGCGCTGAGTCGGGATCTAAGCCGTGGAACTCTGAGGCGATAGCGGCTTTTAGAGAATTATCAATGTCAGTTCCTTTAACAATAAGGAATTCGGGATTGACTTCCATCCACAAGTTACTGTTTTTGTCGCCGTTCAAGTAGTATGTGCCACACTCTAATTCGGTAACAACAGGAAGATCGGCTTCAACATGTCTGTTCATCATTATCGCCGTAATTCCGCCGCCTATGCCAAGAACTGCCGCCAAAATGACGGGAATCACAAATTTTTTCATAATTATCACCTAATCCTTTCCAGGTTTACTTTTGATAAATACAGTCAGATTGATATAATTCAATTTTTGTTACGAAAAACCTAGTAACCTTACCGGTAGCGTTATAATTAGGAATGGTTTCTCTATCACTGGGATTTGTTGGAAGAGAACCATCGGCATTGGTTCTTATTGCCTTGCTAAAAATTGCGTCAAACCCTTTTTTTCCCGTACCAAGTCGCCCTTCACCTCTACTTCCCCCAATGTAGAATCCATGATTATCGTCTCTGTAACAAACTATAGAAAATAAGAAATCCGAGGATAATGATACGTATCCCGGTCCATCTACGTTACTGTAATGACCAACAAAATAATCAAAACCGGTCGTATCATCCGCAAACGCCGTAACCGTCAGCATGAATGAAGTGATGAACACCAACCCCAAGCAAACAGCCTTTTTTATTTTATCCTTCATTTTTATCACCTCCATCCTGTTTATATTATATACTAATTGCTTGGCAAAATCAACCAAATATACTTACTTTTTTTATAAAAACGATAAAATTCATCACTATTAACAATTTGGCGTGAAAAATTTGTAAAAATTACCTAAGAACTAAAAAATTTGATACTCCCTCCTTTTTACAAACAGTTTTAGGCAATACCGCACAGAGATTGTCATTTGATTGCGCCGCAGATTTTTCGTCTGATTGTACAAGACGAAAGAAAAGATGCAAGCGGACCACAAAGCGCGAAACGCGGTCTTTGTGCGGTGCTGACTTAAATCTCCGAAATAGGACTAACCATCAGCGTGTAGCATCAATATATATTATGCCTGTCATTTTTCGTTTTGTGCAGCAACTGCCAACTAGACACCGAATTTTTCCCGAATTTCGGTAAACAATAATAAAAAACACAGTCGGAGAGTGAAGATAATGAGTAACAGATCTGTTTGGGAACGCACAAAAATGCCGAATTTTCCCGCCGCTTCGGGAGAGATAAAAACCGACGTTCTTGTCATCGGAGGCGGGATAGCAGGGCTGCTGACCGCCTATGAGCTGCAAAAAAGCGGGGTTTCCTGCGTCGTCGCCGAAAGCGGGCGTATCTGCGGCGGTGTAACGCGCGGCACGACCGCAAAGGTGACGTTTCAGCACGGGCTGATCTATCATAAAATTTTTTGCGGTTATGGAGCGGAAAAGGCGAAAATGTACCTTGAAGCCAATAAAAACGCGCTGAAAAACATCGCCGCGTTGTGCCGCGATATTGACTGCGGTTTTCAAAAAGTTGACAGCTATATTTATTCCCGAAACGACCGCGCTTCTCTTGAGCGTGAGGTCGAGGCGCTGCAAAAAATCGGCTTTTCCGCGGAATTTTGCGACCATATTGAGCTTCCCGTTTCAACAGTGGGCGCGGTAGAATTTAAAAATCAAGCTCAGTTCGATCCTTTGAAATTTCTGAGCGGCGTCACGGACAAAATGTGTAAGCCCAACGAAAATGTGCGCATATTTGAGCACACCCGCATAATCGACTTGAACGGCGGTATTGCGTTATCGAAAAACGCAAAAATAACCGCCGACAAGATTGTTGTTGCCACACACTTTCCGTTCGTCAATACTAACGGAAGTTATTTTCTAAAGCTCTATCAAAGCCGCTCCAACGTTATCGCGCTTGAAAACGCCCCGAACGTTCACGGCATTTATATGGACGCCGACGCGAACGGACTATCTTTCCGCAATTTCGGCAATTTGCTGCTTATAGGCGGCGGAGCGCATAAAACGGGCGAACCGTGCAGACGCGCAGAGCTTGAAGCGTTTGCCGCCAAGACCTATCCGAATTCTCCGATAAAATTCTCGTGGGGTGCGCAGGATTGTATGTCGCTTGACGGTATACCGTATATCGGCAATTACTCCGCGCGGACGAAGAATATGTATGTCGCAGCGGGCTTTAACAAGTGGGGAATGACAAGCGCTATGGCGGCAGCCGAGATACTTCAAGACAAAATTCTCGGCAAGGAAAATCCGTACGCCGAGGTATTTGACCCAAGCCGCTCCATACTCAAAAAACAGCTTTGGATAAACGGCGCAAACGCCGTTAAAAATCTGCTCACGCCAACCGCGCCGAGATGTCCGCACATGGGCTGCGCTCTAAAACGGAACGCCGCCGAACATTCATGGGACTGCCCATGTCACGGTTCGCGATTTGCCGAGAATGGAAAGCTGCTCGATAATCCGGCAAACGGAGATTTGAGTCAACCTTGATTTCGGCACTTTTTACGCGATTATCTCCGCTTTGCTGTCAATTACACATCAAAAATAATCAAGTTAATATTCAAACTCAAAGCTCGCTCGGTCACTTGTGAATTTGCACATAATCTTTCCTTTATATAAAAAACGATAATAAGCCGTGCATGAAGCGCTTTCGTGGATTGTGCGGCTCATTTTTCCGTTGCTCGGCGCGGATAAAGGCTGCGAGTTTTTCTTGATAAGCTTTGCGGTAAACTCACAATCTCCTTGTGATACGACGACCGTATTACTGCCTATATACTTTAATTTCGCGCCCAGATATGTTGCGATACGATACTCTTTTCCGTTCAGCATAACAATACCGATAATTCCCGTAAACCCAAAACCGAAAACGGGAATATCCGCAACCGACAGCATAAGCGAACCGTTTGAAAATCCGCACTGCGTCCAGATGTAGCGGCTTGGAAACGAAGTTCCGCAGTCGCCCTCGATATATCCCGCACCGTTATGAAATACATATTGTTTTCCATTGAGCGTTATTTTCCCGTCAGCGCGGTGCGACATACTGTAAACGCTGTGACGGCACTGCATAAACGGTACAAATTTAAACGGTCCCATAATATTATACCGTATAGGAGAAAGTTTTCCGAAACGCAAAGCGCCTTTCGCCGTTAGTCTGTTCGTTTCAATGTTGAGTTTAATTCCCTTTTCTGAAAAAATATTTTTTCCTGTTATGACAGACAAAGAATTTTCGCTGTATCTCATTTGAGAAAACGGCAGACAAAACGCTTCATTATCCGTGATTATTTGAAGAAAAATCTTTTTTTCGCTGTCGTGACAGTGAAACGATGGGATAAAGGCGACGGTTTGATTTTCCGCGGCGCACTTAAAATACCAACCCTTGAAATACTCATTTTTAAACAACGCTCTTTCCTCCGACAGAATGATTTGGACTTAGAGCCTGTTTAGTATCTTCCGAAGCACCGTTTTCACCCGTGCTTTCGCACCGTACTTATAGCAATCCACACAATTAAGGCAACATTAGTGCTTTTAAACGCCCGCCTCGCATGATAACGTTTAATTGAACTGTAGCACTATTTTCGTGGATTGCTATAGGCAATTTTTCTTTGAAGTACATACAAGTACATCGACGAAAAATTGCCGTTGTACGGCACGAAAATCCGGGTAAATCCGGCACTTCTCCGGATACTAAACAGGCTCTTAGAACTTGTACCAATAGCTTCGTCGCACGGCTTTTCGGTAAATTTTTTCGCTTTCCGCGCCAAATCTCCTCGGCGTACTACAAGTACGTCAGCATCGCTTTTCCTTGAAATCGACAAAATTATGCTCAAAAATCCGCACACCTAAGCTATTAGTACAGGTTCTTAGTATGACCTGTTATTAAAATGGATATACTGATAAAAAATAAGGAGAAAATAATATTAGCAATCATTAGCATATTACGATAGTGCCGAAAAACAGGGATAATTTGAAGGAAATTAAAAAGCGTCCGCCGTTTTCGGTAAATGTTTGCATTATTCGATTAGTTCAAAACGGCGGAATATTTGACGGACAAGCAGTTTCAAAAAAACTCAAAATAAATAAAGCGTATATGATTTTTATTATCCAAACAGAATAAAATCACGGACAAAATCATAAAAATATTTTGGGAGGGATATTATGAAAAAACAATGGAAGCTTTTTGTCCTTTGCCTTGCCGTGCCACTTTTGACAGGCGGTCTTTCGGCGCTGTTGACGCAAAACGGCATGAAGACATTCGACACACTGACCAAACCGAGGCTCGCTCCGCCGGGCTGGCTGTTTCCGGTAGTCTGGACTATCCTGTATATTCTCATGGGGATAGCGTCGTATCTGGTTATCACATCGGGAAAACCAAACCGTTCCGCTATTATCGCATACGCACTTCAGCTCATATTCAACTTCTTCTGGTCAATAATCTTTTTTAATTTGGAACTGTATTTGTTTGCTTTTATTTGGCTTATAGCGCTGTGGCTGCTGATACTTGTAACGACCTATCTGTTCTATCAAATATCGGAACCGGCAGGCTATCTGATGATACCGTACCTGCTTTGGGTGACATTTGCCGGTTACTTGAACCTTTCAATATATTTGTTGAACAAAGCGTAAACAAGTTTTATATAAGAGCATAAAACAGCTTTGTCCGATTTGTTTATCCAATTGTTGAGATCTCAGATAAATCTTATATTGCCGATGATTTCAGCGTTTGAGTTCTCTCAAAGTTTTGGAGCTAAAACGGTAATCGGTATAAAATCTGTAACAACCGTAAAAAACCCGCTCCCAAAATAGGAGCGGGTAAAAAATTCGAATTAACTAATCAGAAGTCTACATCAGTATCATAATAGCAACACTTGAGAAGCTTCTCCATTTCTTCCTGCGAAGGCTGTCTGGGATTGGAACCTGTGCATGCGTCGCCGATAGCGTTTTTAGCAATCGCGGGCAGTCTCTCAAGGAAAATGTTCTCGGGAACAAATCCCTGATCGCAAGGGTAACTGTCCGCACCATAGTTCTTGATGGAGTGCGGGATTTTCAAGCTGTCGTTCATTCCGCGCAAGTACTTGATAAGCAGATCTACCTTTTCATCATCGTTATTGCCACCGAGGTGCATATAGTCCGCGATAATACCATAGCGCTTCTTAGCCGTGGGATCCTTAGCGTTGAACGCGATGACTTTCGGCAGATACATAGCGTTTGCTGCGCCGTGGATTATATGCGCACCATAATCGGCGAACGCCGCGCCCGTCTTATGAGCCATAGAGTGAACTATGCCGAGCAATGCGTTTGAGAACGCCATACCCGCGAGGCACTGTGCGTTGTGCATTTTCGAGCGGCTTTCCGTATCGCCGTTGTAGGACTTGATGAGGTCGGCTTGTATCATCTCTATCGCGTGGATAGCGAGAGCGTCCGTGTAATCGCAGTTGGCAGTGGAAACATACGCTTCGATTGCATGAGTCATTGCGTCCATACCTGTATGAGCGCAAAGCTTCTGCGGCATTGTTTGAGCAAGATCGGGGTCGACGATCGCCACGTCGGGCGTGATCTCAAAGTCGGCGATCGGGTATTTAATGCCCTTGTCGTAGTCCGTGATTATCGAAAACGCGGTAACTTCCGTAGCTGTGCCGGATGTCGAAGAAATAGCGCAGAATTGCGCTTTCTTACGCAGTTCCGGAATTCCGAACACCTTGCACATATCCTCGAAAGTGCAGTCGGGATATTCGTACTTTATCCACATAGCCTTTGCCGCGTCGATAGGCGAGCCGCCGCCCATTGCGACTATCCAATCGGGCTGAAACTCCAGCATTTTTTGAGCGCCGTTCATAACAGTGGTGACGGACGGATCGGGTTCAACTCCCTCAATGAGCGATACTTCCATACCCGCCGCCTTTAAGTATTCCTCGGCCTTTTGTAAAAATCCGAACTTCTTCATTGAGCCGCCGCCTACAACGATGACAGCTTTTTTACCTTTAAGGTTCTTCAGATTCTCAAGAGCGCCTTTTCCGTGATATACGTCACGCGGTAAACAAAATCTAGCCATAATTAAATACCTCCTGATCTTCTTTGGCAAAAACGACCAATTGTTTTCACCTTCTAATCTGATTTTATCACATTTTAACGGATTTTTAAATGACTGTTTTCGCATATCGCTATGTATTACTTGATATAACGGCTTCTTAAAACCTTGTTTTGATAGATGTTTAAAATCACATTATCTCCTATTTTTTCAAAAAATTCCCCCCGCGAACGGCGGGGGAAAATGATTAACCGATAAATTCGCGTATCAGCGCGTTTTCGGGAACAAACTTTTTGTCCACGGGCGAGAGCGCCTTTAAAAAGCGCTCGATATCCGCAAATTTTTCGTAGCCCTCGTAAAATCTTGACGCGTTTTCCAACTCGGGCACCAAAATGTTGCGATAAACGCTCGCCTCGTACTCGATAAACGTGTCGATGTCGAAATCGGCGCGGTGCTTGTGCGGCATTATGTAGAGGTTTTCGCCGCGCTCAACGCTTTTGAAGAACTCAAACGTCTCCGAAAGCTCACGACCTCTGTACAGCTTATCACGCATTAAGCGCCGCATTAAGCGTATCTTGGACGGGTGCAGCAGCACCTCGCCGCTTTGGATACGCGTGCGCACGCTGACATAAATTCGTTGAGTGTAATCGTCGCTGTCGCCCGTAACCTGCGGGTTCAGCGCGTGAATTCCCTCTAAAATAACCAAATCGTCCTTTTCGCGCTTTAACGTCATACCACCGGAGCGGTCTTGAACAGCGAAATCAAAATTGGGGATGAAAATTTCTTCGCAGCGCCGCAGCTTCTCCAAATGATCGTGGAACAGCGGGATATCAAGGCGCTCGGGACTTTCAAAATCAATGTCCTCGCCGTGAAGCTCCTTATCCTTTCTCAGCGGAAGAAAATAGTTATCCATAGAGATAACGTGAGCGCCGCAGCCCTTTTCTCGAAGTGACGCCGCTACTCTCATAGCCGAGGTGGTCTTGCCGGAGCCGGATGGTCCCGAAATAAGCACTATCGGTTTTTCGGCGCGCTGCTCGTATATCTTCTCGGCGGCGGCGTTAAGCTGCTCGAAGTAGAGCCGTTCGCCCTCGGATATAAAATCTTTGGGCGACAGAGCCGCGTTATTCAAATACTCGACCTTAATACATCTCATAACCGTTCCTCACCGTTTTCTATTCAAAATATTTTTTTAAAATCTTCGTAGTTTTCGGAATATGCCAAAGCCCAACGCGCTCTCGCGACAGCGTATTCGACAGTCATTCTGCCCGTTTCGAGAAGCGGACAAACTTTAGCCGCATACTGTCCCACCTCATATTCGCTGAGATTTGTGCCGCCGTAATCGCACTGCGTGGCAACTATAACGTAAACGCCGCGTTTTGATAACTCAATAACGTCACCGAGCAAATAATCCGGAACGCCGCCCGCGCCGTAGCTTTCCAAAATAACCGCTTTCGCGCTTTCGGGAACATTCAGCCGCTGACCGGGAATAAGTTTGACTAAGTATACATCATCAGACAGCGCGTCGTAAAAATGCGTTTCACCGCCGAACTCCGAAAAATCAAACAGTTTTCCGTCAAAAGCGTCCTCGTTTTGACTGTGTATTTTAAAGACGGTCTTACCGTCAAACAGCTTCCCGAAAAAAGCGACGTTTACTCCGAAAGCGCGTTCGTTCGCAGCAAATTCCAGAGCGTCACGAAGATTTTTCGGAGCGTCAGAATTCTCCGCCGTCATTGGTTTCATACTCCCCGTAAGCACTATGGGCTTGCGGCTGTTCTGTATTAAACAGGACAATGAAGCTGCTGCATACGCCAACGTATCCGTGCCGTGAGTTATCACAAAGCCGTCAAATTCGTCATACCGCTTACGAATTTCCCGCGCCAGCCGTTCCCAGTGGCGCGGGGTCATATTTGTGCTGTCAAGTTCAAAAAGCTGTTCCGTGTGAACTTCATACGGAACATTGACGCTATTCATAAGTTCGCTTACCGCGATTGCCGGTTCAAGACCGTTCTCGCCCTTAGCACAGGAGACAGTTCCGCCCGTGCCCAAAACCAAAATTTTCCGCATTTAACGCGGTTCTACAATAAACTTCATCGCGGTTCGTTCCTCGCCGTCTATCTCGACGGTCGTGAACGCGGGAATACAGATAAGATCGACGCCCGTCAGCGCCATGTAGCTTCTCGCGATTGCTATTGACTTTACTGCTTGGTTTGCCGCGCCCGCGCCTACCGCCTGTACCTCCACTTCGCTGTTTTCGCGAATTACCGCCGCTATTGCGCCCGCGACCGATTTAGGTATGGAGTGTGCCGAAACTTTTACTACTTCCATTTGCTTCAACCCTTTTGGAGCATAAAAAGCTTGCTCCACCTTTCTGTTTTATCTGTTAAATATATTGCTAAAGCCATACTAAACCCACTTAGAGTTTCTTATAAAAAACAAGGCGCTTCGTTAAAATAAGCTGCAATTAAACAAATAATCTAAAGTGGGATTAGTATGATCTGCTTTATTTACTGTTACTGTGCGTTCTGCAAAAGCGCTCTATACCCAGCGCTTTGCCACTTTTTCGATCTATTTCGATTACCGCTCCGCATATATCCACGTCGCCGCCCGCATAAACGTGCCGTTTAGGATAATATGTCAGGAACTTCTCGATTATCACATTTTTGTCCACACCCAGAATACTGTCGCGCGGACCCGTCATTCCAACATCGGTGATATATGCCGTGCCGTCTATTATCTGCTCGTCGGCTGTCTGAACGTGCGTGTGCGTACCCAAAACAGCGCTTGCCTTACCCGCGAGGAAAAACCCCATCGCTCGTTTTTCACTGGTAGCCTCCGCGTGAAAGTCAACGATAATCACCTTTGAGTTTATCGTTTTCAGCAATTCCTCGGCGCACTTGAACGGGTTGTCGGCGGGAGCCATAAACGCGGTACCGATAAGGTTTACAACCGCAACCGAATACGCCCCCATATCTATTTCACAAACGCCCTTACCGGGCAGATACCCGCCGAGATTAGCGGGACGCAGCAACGTATCCAGCCGCTCGTACTCTTCCTCTATGGAATGTTTTCGGAACGAATGGTTACCTGTGGTAATAACGTCGGCGCCCGCCGCGAAAATGCTCTCGGCGCTGCGTGCGTCTATACCGTTGCCCTCTGCGCTGTTTTCTCCGTTTACTATCGTCAAATCGGCGCCATAATCGCGCTTGATCTGCGGGAGTTCGGCGGTAAGAGCCTCACAGCCGATCTTCCCGACAACATCGCCTATAAAAACTATCTTCATCAGCGGAAAATTACCTGATCGCGCCCCGGTCCCACTCCGATAATAGTTATCGGACAGCCGCAAAGCTCTTCAAGGCGTGAGATATACGCCTTGCACTTTTCGGGAAGCTCATCGTAAGTCTTGCACTTTGACAGGTCGCCGTCGTAGCCCTCGATCTCCTCGTATATCGGCGAACAGTCCTCAAGTTCTTCCAATGTTACGGGAAAATCCTTTAAAACCGTACCGTCCGACTTTTTGTAAGCCGTGCAGACTTTCAGATTCCCGATACCCGCCAGCGTATCAAACTTATTTATCGCTATAGCAGTAAGCCCGTTCACACGGACAGCGTGCCGCATGATAACAGCGTCAAACCAACCCGTGCGGCGCGGTCTGCCGGTCGTCGTGCCAAACTCGCCGCCGCGGTTACGGATAAGATCGCCCAGTTCGTCGTTAAGTTCGGTCGGGAACGGACCGTTGCCGACGCGCGTAGTGTAACTCTTTCCCACGCCAATAACCTCGTCGATCATCTTGGGTCCCACACCCGTACCAACGCACGCGCCGCCCGCTATCGGGTGACTGGACGTTACAAACGGGTAAGTACCGAAGTCGATATCGAGAAGCGTCGCCTGCGCGCCCTCAAACAGGACGTTCTTGCCCGCCTTGTACGCCTCAAACGTGATAACCGAGCCATCTGCGACATATTTCGAGAGCTTCTCGCCGTAAGCCTTGTACCCCTCATAAACTGCGTCCAAATCGAACGGCTTGCCGCCATACACCTTTTCTATTATGAGATTTTTAAGTTCGCCCGTATTCTTCACAAGCTTTTTGAGACACTCGGGGTGAGTAAGGTCGTACATTCTTATTCCGATACGCTCGTCCTTATCGGTGTAGCACGGACCGATACCGCGCCCCGTTGTGCCGACGTTCACTCCCGTTTGTTTAGCCTTGAACTCCTCCTGAAGCTTGTCAAGCTCACGATGCCACGGCATTATGATATCTGCGCGTGCGTCTATGCGGAGATTATCGCAAGTCACGCCGCGTTTTTTCATCTCGGTTATCTCCTCAAGCAATACCGCCGGGTCGACCACCACGCCGCTGCCGATAAGACAGACGGTCTTGGGATAGAGTATTCCCGACGGCAGCAGATGAAGCTTATACACCTCGTCATCGTGAACCACGGTATGCCCCGCATTGTTGCCGCCGCTTGAACGGACTACCAGATCCGCTTTCGCAGCCATTATGTCTATGACCTTTCCTTTTCCCTCGTCGCCCCATTGCGTTCCGACTATTACACTTGATGCCATTTTTTACTCCTTATTAAAAAAATTTCAAAATTCCGATTTTGAAGCTCCGCTTCAAACACAGGAAGGGTCTCCCTGCGAGTGTGACCGCAAGCGGTAACTCGCGCTTCGGTCGACGCTTTTTGAAATTTGTACTGCCGACATTTTTACCTAATTATTCTGCCGCCGTTTTTCTTTTTCTTCTCGGGTTTCAGCCTTATCGGCTTTTCCTTTCCGCCTTGATCTTCAAATACCGCTTCATCATTGTCAAGCTCCCAATCGGGTATTTCGGGGTTGCGCTCGCCCGTTTTTTCGTAATACGGATTTATCAGATGCTTCTGAATGGCGGGATAACAGCAGAACACAGATAAAAACACTATCCAAGCCCCCGGAAGAAACGGCGCTAAAAATATTAACGGAATAAAGAAAAACCAAAAAAGCGACGCAAATCCGATTATAACTGCCAGAACGATAAGCTCGCCGGGCAGATTTACAAACACCATAATAAGCGAGTTTTTGATAATTTCTCCGAGATGCAAATTCAGCGCGGCGATCTGCGGATAGATGTAAAAGTTCATCATCAAAAACAGCACCAGCACCGCAAGAGATACGACATACATCACTTTTGTTGTTGTGTCGGGATTTGAAAAGCTCCCATACTGTATAAACAACACCACAAATACCGCCACCGCCGCTATATCAATAAGCCCGATTGCAAATCCTTGCTTAAAGTTCTTTTTGAAATACTGCACAAAATCGTGCCAAATAAACTGCGGACGTTCAAGGTAAATATTTCTCATCATCGCGGTCAGCGCCGCAGTCGCGGGACCTATCGTCACCACGGGCAGACAGAACAGCAGATATATCAAATTCAGTTTGAAAAAAGTGCCTAATTTGTTGAAAAAAAGTTCCCAAAAGCGGAAAAACGGTTTTTTCTTCGGTCCGTTTTTCGCAACGCCCTTGCCCGAAACGTTATTGTTATAAAATAAACCCATAAACCTACTCCAAAACGGACGTTTCAGGTATACTGAAATATAACGCCCAAAATAATCGCCGCTGCCAAAATCAGAGCCACAACTCGGCTTACTTTCTTTAAGCGGGCACGTTTTTTCTCATCCACGGCTTCATACCCTTTCGTGACAAAATCACACATCATCAGTTTATATTATACATCAAAATACGGCTTCTGTCAAGAGTTATTTCGGGACTTTTATACCGTCCGCGCAAACGGCGTTTATTTCGCTGCCCATTTTGAATGCGGCGGTGAAGCCGGTTTTGTCGTCATATACCGAAACCGTTTTAGGCGGCGCGTCTTTCGTGAACACAACGTACTCCGATATCACCGAAACGCCGTCGAAATAACTGTAGGATATGCCCGTTGTATCGTCGTCTGTCAGCGCCGATCTGCTGTCGCCGAGCTTCACGCTTTGAAGCTGTTCCTCGGGAAGTTCCTTAACGTACTCGCTGTGCTTTTCGCAAACGCCGTTTTTTAAGTCGCTGCGCGTTATCGTCAGCTTTCCGTCTTGGGTTTGGCAGGTCAGTGTGGAATCGCCCAAAATTATACCGTTCGCCATTTTTAACGTAATCGGCTTGGGAGCTTCAACTTTGGCGCAATCTACGCGCAAAATTCCGTCGCTCTCATCGGTAACGGTCAAAACGTCTCCGTTAAACCACATCGCGCCGATTTTTTCCGAAACCCCTGTCAGCATTGATTTGACCTTAAAATCATCGCCGAAAATCTTGACCTTGCCGCTTTCGCTTTCCTCAGCAACAGCGCAGCCCTTTTTGCCGAATGCGGCGTGCGACATCAACTCGGATGTCTGCGACGATATTTTTTCATCCTCCGCTTTTAAAAGCAGACCCTTATTTCCGTTCAGCGCGAAACGTCCGTCGGCGGAAGCCGCCACGGGGTCGCCCATAACGGCTACGGCGTCCGAGGTCTTTCCGCTGTCCGTCGAATAGCCCGCGCTTACGCCATAGGAATAACCTTTCGCGGAGCTTATTATTATATTCTTCGCGGGAACGCTTGTAAGCTTTTCCTCGCCCTCTATTTCCACGCCAGTTTTCGGAAGATAAACGTTCTCGTCGTTTAATGTAAACGTGTGGTCGAAAATCGGCGTATAAACCGTTCCCAGCTTTATCTGTCCGTCCGAGAAATCGTAATCCGTCAGCACGCCGTCCTGAAGCACGGTATAATCCTCCGTACCGCCTCTTATTTTCATGAAACCCGACCGCTTTCCGCTGAACAGCGCGTAAAGCTCGCCGTTGTTGTCAAACGCCGCTACAAAATGCGTGCTTTCGGGCGGCACGATATCCTCTCGCGGAATGACCACTCCGTTATTTATTATGCTTGCGGATACGGCTTCCTCTGTCACCGAATACACATCGGTGTTAAGCGCGAAATTGCCTATGCTTTTAACGTCTCCGCTGTCCAAAACCAGATCGCCAAACAAGGCGGCTTCGCTTCGATTGACCTCGTCCGCTTCGCTTCCTCTGGGTACATTATCGCTGTATGCCTCGTATATCTTATTGAATATTTCCGAATTGTCCTTTGCGTAATGCAGAGCTTTCGCGTCGTTCGCTCCGACCCGCGCTCCTATGAAATATGCCGCGCATAACAGCGCCGCCGCCCCGACCGCAGCGGAGACCAGCGCTTTCTTATGATAAATCTTGCCGCCGCGTTCCTCAATGTCCGCGGTGCTTTCGTTATTTTCATCGAAACTGCCCGGCTTTTCGACAGGTTCTTCCTTGAGCGGCTCGGCGTCTTTCGGCTGCTCTTTTGGCTTTTGGACTTTTGCGGGGCTTTGCTTTGCGGTTTTTGGGGAGTTGCTTTGTTTCTCCGAAACGGTTTTGCCTGATTTTTCGTCCTTTGATCTCTTTACCTTTTCGGATTTTGCCTTTTCGGATTTTTCTTTTTCGATTTTTTCTTTATGAGCTTTCTCGGCAAGCTTCTCGAAATTCTCGCGGAGCATTTCCTCGTCTATCTGAACGAGCATAGTGGTGTCGGAGACGGCGGCATTCCCGCTGTTCTCGGAATTATCGGCAAAACTCTCTTCCGAACTATCGGCTTCATTATCATCAAGTTCATTTTTTACGCTCTTTTTTGACTTTATCTTATCAAACGCCTGCGTAAACGTCAGTTCGCTCATCTCGTCATCATCGACTTCGCTGTCGGCTTCCTCCGAATCAAACTCCGCTTCATCAAATATACTCGCGGCGTTTTCGCCGCTGTGCATATCGGAATCGTTTGACGCCGGCGCATTGGTCTCGTCAAGCTCCGAACTTATTTTATCAAAGACCTCCGCCATGGTCGGGTCGTCGGTCAATTGCTCATTATCGGTTGTCGCGCCGATTTGATAATCCTCCGCCGACATTTCGGGAACAACACATTCATTCGGTTCAAGATTTCCGTCCGCAAGCTCCGAATGACTTTCCGCGTTATCGTCACCCTCGCGCATTTCTTCGTTTATCTTGTCGAATACCGCCGTGAAAGACAGTTCGCACATATCCTCGTCGTAGTCGTCAAACTCTTCTATTACGGGGCTGACCTCGACAGGCTCTTGCTCGGGTTCATCAAGCTGCTCTATATTGCGCGACAGCCTCTCGGACTTTTCCAGGCGCATTGTCAGAGTGCGCTCCCACACTTGACGTGCCGTCAGCAGCATTCTTGTGTAATCATCCGAATCCAGTTCGGAATTTTCCAACGTCATAACCAAGCCCTGCAAATTCATCGCGGGGTTCTGCTTTATCCGTTCCGTCACGCTTTGCGGCGCGCCGCAGCCTTGCAGCAGATTAAGAAAATCCGCGCTGCCTATCCCCAACGCCCTCAGCCTTGTAAGAAACGCGAACGCGTCAAGCTTTGGCGGCTGCGCCTCGTCGTCTATCAGGCAATTTATCACGTTTTGCGGCACTACCTCTTCGGGAACTACTTTTTCCCTCATTGAACTGCGCATTTCTTCGATCGTCATTTTTTCACCCCGTTTATTTTTCAACCTTTAGATGGCTATCGCTCAAACTGTCTGTCGCTTTGGCCATCGCTTTGGCTGCCGCTCCGTCTATCACTCCAGATCAAGCGCCCGCAGAGCCGTCGACAGCCTTTTCTTCACGCTGCCCCTCAGCGTGCCCGTATATGCTGCTATTATAGAAACATCCAATCTGCACGCGATATACAGAGCCGCGCATAGTCTGTCCATATAGTCTTCAAGCTGCATAAACGCTTTCTTTATCTCATTTTCGTCCGCGTCCCCCGACGTTTCGCTGTTTTCCTTACAAATCGTCTTTATCCTGGAGCACAGCGTTTTCATCATAAACGCCTCAAACGCTTCCTCGCTGCGAAGTCTCCCTATCGACTTAAAACCGTCCCGTGCAGCCCCTATCACCGCGTCCACTGCGTCTTTCTCGTTCGGCAGCGTATAATACGCCGTATAATACATTCCCCTGTATATCAACTCATACAGCTTTGAGAAAGACTTTGCGTCGCCGTCCGCAGCGCGGGCGCTCAAGTCCTTGTAGTATTCCTTATCCATAATATCCCCCAAAATACGGTTGACAGTGTAATTCGGCAGTTGTTATGTCAACGTTCAACTATCTTAATTCCAAGCTCGGCAAGCTGTTCCTCGGACACCGTGGACGGCGCTTCGCTCATCAGCTCCGAAGCGTTCTGTACTTTCGGGAACGCTATCACGTCTCTTAAACTGTCCGTTTCGCACATCAGCATAGCCAGTCTGTCAAGACCTATACCCGCGCCGCCGTGAGGGGGCGCGGCATATTTGTACGCATCCACCAAAAATCCAAACTTCGCGGCAATTTCCTCGTCCGACATTCCCAACATTTCAAACATCTTTTGCTGAAGAGCGGGGTCGTTTATTCTTATAGAACCCGAAAGCAGTTCCACGCCGTTAAGCACCAAGTCGTAGCACTTCGCGCGGACTTTCTCCTTATCGCTGTCGAGATACTGTATATGCTCGTCGAGCGGCATTGTGAACGGGTGGTGCATAGCGACCCATTCGCCGTGCTCCTCGTCGTACTCGAAGAACGGGAACTCCGTTATCCACAGGAAATCCCAGCCTTTAGGTATGATATCCAACTGTTTCGCGACTTTCAAGCGCAGCGCGCCGAGCGTCGGCAGCGTTACCTTGTTCTTGTCCGCAACTATCAGCACCACGTCGTCCTTTTCCGCGCCGAGTGTTTTCAGGATATTGTCCAACTCGCCCTCTTTGAGAAACTTCGCGAACGAGCAGTTCGGCGCGTCCTCAACCCAGCGAACATACGCTAAACCCTTTGCTCCTATGCCCTTGGAGAACTCGGTGAGCTTATCTATCTCCTTGCGCGTCAAAGTCTGCGCGGCGTTTTTCGCAACGATCGCTCTTACCGACCCGCCGTTTTCTATCGCGCTCTTAAACACAACGAAATCCGTATCTTTCACCAACTCGGAAATGTTTTGTATCTCCATTCCGAATCGCGTATCGGGCTTGTCCGAACCGAAGCGGCTCATCGCCTCGTCATAAGTAAGGCGCGGCAGCGGCGTTTTGATATCGACGTTCATAATTTCCTTATAAAGCCGCTTTACAAAGCCTTCCAAGCACTCCAATATATCATCGGTGTCCACAAAAGACATCTCCAGATCTATCTGGGTAAACTCGGGCTGGCGGTCGGCTCTGAGGTCCTCGTCGCGGAAGCACCGAGCAAGCTGTATATACTTGTCAAAGCCCGATATCATCAGCAGCTGCTTATACATCTGCGGAGACTGCGGCAGAGCGTAGAATTTTCCGTTATGAATTCTCGACGGCACAAGATAATCGCGCGCGCCCTCGGGCGTGGATTTCATCATCATCGGCGTTTCTATTTCCAGAAAGCCGTTTTCATAGAAATACTCGCGTGCGACTTTCGCTATATTGTGCCGCATTATAAGATTGCGCTGTAGCGGTTCGCGGCGCAAATCGAGATATCTGTATTTCAAGCGAAGCTCCTCGTTGGTCTTGCTGTCGGAAACTATTTCAAACGGCGGCGTCTGCGCTTTCGCAAGTATCCTCAAATCGTTGACGACTATTTCAAGACCGCCCGTTTTGAGGTCGGGGTTTGCGTTTTCACGCGCTCTGACCTCGCCCTTAGCCACGAGTACGTCCTCGCGTCCGACCGACTTCGCTTTTTCAAATACCGACTTTTCCGTATTATCATCAAACACAAGCTGCACAATCCCGCTTCTGTCGCGCAGATCTATAAACACCAGTCCGCCCTTATCGCGTATCTTCGCACACCAGCCGCAGACCGTGGCTTCTTTATTTTCAAGCGTTACTTCGCCGCAATAACTTGTTCTTTTAAGACCCTGCATAGTATCCATTCCAATTACCTCGTTTTCCGTTATTCGCCCGTTTGGCATAGTAATACATCATACTCTTATATTATACCATTATTTTCCGCGTTTTTCAAGTACGGATTAAAAAAATATTCAACAAATTTCGATTTAAATATTACAGAGTTGTAATCATTTTCACATAACTGTAACCATTTTGTAACCGCATTGTAACCGCTTTGTAATTGCATTTCCGAATAAAGTGTGGTATAATGTAAACGTAAACAAAAGCAGTCGGCGGCAGAAGTCGCCGACCGCCGATCCCAAAAACATCTTGGTAATATGGAGGAAACATTATGAAAAAAGTTATCGCAATCATCGCAGCAGCGGCAGCGGCTTTATCGCTTACGGCTTGCGGAGACAACAGCTCCAAGCCCGAAAGCAAAACCTCGCAGACTTCTCAAACTTCACAAACATCTTCCCCGACATCTTCTCAAACGACCTCGAACACGTCAACGCCGACTTCCGACGCCACAACAAGCAGCACGGATAGTAAAGCCGACAGCAACGCAAGCGCAGCAGACAGCAACACAAGTGCAGCAGACAGCAACACAAGTGCAGCAGACAGCAACACAAGCACGGCAGACAGCAACGCAAGCGCGGCAGACGGAAACAGCTCCAACTAACTTGACATCATTTTTGAACTGCATTAGAAAGAAAAATCCCCCGAGAAACATATCGCGGGGGATTCAGTCTGTATAAAAAGTCATTTATACTAAGGAAGTAAAAACGGTCAACCTAATTGAGTGGCATAGGGGGGAAAGGGGGAGGGAGAGGGAAAAGGGAGCGCGAGGGGAAAAACCGTAGGGAGGGGGAGAGGGGGACGCAAAACGTTACAGACGCCCCCCTCTCCCCCTCCCG
>CANRFR010000041.1 GCA_947629945.1 uncultured Clostridia bacterium
CCCGACCTCTTCCAAACGATAAGCGATATAACCGACAGTTATGACATCGACCCCAAATTCTTCCGCATAGAGATAACCGAAAGCGCATATAACGACAACCCCACGCAGCTTCTCGAGACCATTGGGAAGCTCCGCGAAAAGGGCTACCCCGTGCTTATGGACGATTTCGGCAGCGGTTATTCATCGCTTAATACCCTTAAAGATATCCCGATAGATATCCTTAAACTGGATATGAAGTTTATGCAGGGCTTTGAAAAGAACGACAAGGTAGGAACGATCGTAACGTCCGTTTTGCGAATGTCAAAGTGGCTTAATATTCCGCTGCTCGCCGAAGGCGTTGAAACGTATGAGCAGTTCGAGTTTTTGGAAAGCGTGGGCTGCGCCTACATACAAGGTTTTTATTTCTCGCGCCCCGTGCCCGAGGAAGAGTTCGTGCGCCTTATCGAACTTGAAGAGGTAAACGGCACCTCCGCTGAAGAAGTTATCGAAAGCTATGAGCTGAACCGCGAGGTAAACGAGCTTTTGGGAAGCAGCGCGCTGGTATCCAAGCTTATAAGCGGAGCGTTCGGCGGCTTCGGCATTTACGAAATGTACGATGGAAAGTTGGAAGCAATCCGCGTGAACGAAGGTTATATGAAAATTATGGGCTATTCTCCCGATGATTTCAACGAGGAACAGTCCAACATCTGGGATATGATGCCGCCCGAATACGCGCGGATATCGAAAAACGCTTGCTTGGAGGCTCTGCGCACGGATAAGGCTATTCACGCGACCGTTCGCCGCCGCGACAAAAACGGCAAGCTGATATGGCTTGACGGCGTTCACAGAAAGTTGGGCGGCACGACCGAAAATCCGATAATCTGTATAGCGTTCAACGACATAACCGACAAAATCGAAAGCGACAAGAAAATGGCGCTTTCGGAATACCGCATAGACCAGCTGCTCAAAACGACCGGCGCGGTGATAGCGGATATAGATCTTGTCACCGGCGACATATTCTTCTCGGGAGATTTGACGCTATTCGGTTTTGAGGTGGATAAAGTTGCCGACTATATTGCCGATGGCAATGGATTTGAGAACATCGCTCACCCCGACGACCGCGAAAAGGTACGGCGTTTCCATTCCGACCGCAGTCCCGGAAGAGCTTCAGAGGAATTTCGTCTGTTTAACCGCGCAGACAATAAATATTATTGGTATAGGTTCACCGAAATACGAATCTTTGAAAACGGCAAAATGTCGCGTCTTATCGGCATAGCGAACAACATAGACGTAGAAAAGAGCGCCGAGCAGAAGCTTTTGATGGATCGCAGACTGGCTGACGAGGCAATGAGCCGCATTGGAGCGGGCATACTTACCGTGGAGGTCTCCGACAACGGCAAGCCGAGCGTTATTTACAGCAACGACAGCTTCTGGAGCACCATCGGCATCGAAAGAACCGACGATGATTCAAAGCTCTTTGATAAGGTGTATTCAAATATCCAAAACGGCGACCTCAATACGATAAACAACGCAGTAAAACAAGGCGGCATTGTCAACTTGCCGTATCACATTAAAAAAAGAGACGGCAAAAACGCCACGATAGACCTCACTGTAGGACCCGCGAACGCCGATGAGGGCAGACGCGTTTATATGATTATTGTCACCGATGTTACCGAGCGGTACAACGATCAAAGAAGACTTGAAGCGATCGTCCGCAGCTTCCACGACGGCTTGGCGCTTGTGAACCTTAATAACGGAAAGGTCGACATAACCTACGCCAACGATAAATTTTTCGACGTGCTGGACGTTCCGCGCGAAAGACCAGAACGTTTGGAGTCTCTGCTGCAAACGGCGCTGAGCGCGGGCGCGAAAATAAGCGATGTTCGCATAAAGCACGGTAAGCTGAACCGAGTGGCGCGCGTGCGCGTTGATGAGATCGGCAAGCTTTCGGCGGCGGTCACGAACTACATAGTTGCGGTGAGCGACGTTACGGCGGCACGCTCGGAACTTCAAAACCGCATAACCGAGCGTATGATGTATGCGGATGCGGGGCTTTACGACGAGACGGTCGAAATAAATTATAAAACGCATACGGTGAAGCTTATGTCCTCGCGCCGTGAGCCTCAGCGCGCCCAAAACGCCAAGCCTATGTCGTTTGATTTCACGGTGAACGCGTGGGGGAGAAAATATGTAGAGCCGAGCGATTATGCCGCTTATAGGGAGTTCATAAAAGCTCCCGAAAAAGACCCCGATTTCACCGATAACTATACGCAGATAAGAGTACTGGACGCCGACGGCGAGTATCACGCTATGGGAATGGTTATGGTACGCTCCCGCGCCGACGTTTGTATGATGTTTATCCGCGACAAGGCGCGCTTTGATAATTCGATCACTTCCGCGCAGGTAGCCGAGACTTACAGACTTTACAATCTGGTCGCCGAGCAGACCTATACCACCGTTATCGAGATCGACCACGTTGAAAAGCGCATTGCCCGCTCCCCCAATATCAAGGAATTTTGGATGTCCAAGTTCACCGACGAGCAAATCGCGAACCGTGAGTACGCCGAACAGGGACTTGCCGTTTACCCCGATGATATGAAAATATACTCCGAGTTTTTGGAGAACGTTTACCGTTTCAACGTTTCAAATCCGGTAACTCTTCGTTTGAAAATGGCTGACGGCAGCTTCAAGTGGTGCAGAATAAGCGCGTCGTTGTCCCGCGGCAAGGACGGCAGAGTGCTGAATTCGCTTTGCACGATAAACCTTGTGCACGACGATGTGATTGCGCGTATGAAAGCCCGCGAAAGCGACGAGCTTCTGCGAAGAACGGTGTCGCATATCCCCGTGGGCGTGGGCGTTTACAAGTTCGACGGCAGCAAGCTTGTTCCCGTTTATGTAAGCGACAATATGAACGCTATCATAGGCGGCGAGCGCGAGGCGTATTATGCCGCCGAGAATGATTATATTGAGAAAAACCGCACAGCTTTCACTTCAGGAATGGAAGACAACCGCATAACGCAGCTTCGTCTCCGCGACGGCGGCGATATCTGGCTGAACACGCAATACCGCGTCCTTATGGAAAGCGGCGAACTTATGGTGTACACTGCGCTGTCCGACGTTACCGAGCGAATTGAAAGCCGACGCCGCGAGGCTGTCCGCGAGAAAATGTATCAAGTGGTGCTTGAGGAATCGGGAATGATAGTTTTCGATTACGACCCCAAGACCGACCTGTTCACCTACCTTATACACAGCGGCGGCAATGATATCATAAATATTGAAAATATCACCAAAAACGCCGATAAATTCACTCTTGTTCAAGAGGCTGACCGCGTGAACTTCATATTTATGTTAAAGCATCTGTCGATGACCCACGATTCAAAGGAAATGATAGTCCGCGTTTACACCGACGGTTATCCGCGCCGCTATAAGGCGATGTTCAAAAGCGTAGCAGACGCGAACGGCAATGTCTTTAAGGTCGTAGGCAAGATAGAGGACGTCGAGGACGATATGTCGCGCCTTGAAAGCATACAGGAAAAAGCGATGTACGATTCGCTGTGCATAGATCTGTACAACAAGCATACCACCGAAGAACTTATCCGCGGCGAGCTTGAGCGCAGCACCTCGGGTGCGCTGCTGATGATCGACGTCGACGACTTTAAGAGTATAAACGACACGTGCGGACACGTTTTCGGCGACGAGTTCTTAAAGAAGTTCGCCGCGACCGTTAAAAGCACGTTCCGCGAAAGCGATATAGTAGGGCGTTACGGCGGCGATGAGTTTTTCGTGTATATGCCGCACGCAACGGCGTCGTTGGCGGAAAAGAAAGCGCGTCAGATACTCGAAAAAGTGCTTAAAATAGACGTGCCGATTGAGGGCGGTGTAAAAAGCAGCATAGGCGTTTCATCGGTCACTCCCGAAAACCGCGATTACACCCGTATCCTGAAGCAGGCGGACAGTGCGCTTTATCAAGCGAAAAACCGCGGCAAGAACTGCGTGGTGCTGTTCGACGAAGCTATGAACGAGGAATCCTACCGCACGCGGGAGATCGCGGAGCACGGCAGATCAAAGGTAGTTTTAAGCAGCAACCCGAGCAGCGCCGCTTCCACGATAATGCGCGTTTTCAGCGCGCTGTATTCCAGCGCGAACATATCGGAGGGTATCGAGCAGATGCTGGAGCTGGTCGGAAAGACTTATGACGTAAGCCGTGTTTACATCTTTGAGGATACCGAAGACGGCGAGTATTGCTGTAATACGTTCGAGTGGTGCGGCGATGGAGTTACGAGCGAGAAAGACACGCTTCAGCACGTCTCCTATGAGGAGGATCTTGGCGGAAATTACCGTGATAATATGGACGACAACGGCATTTTCTATTGCCACGACATAAACGCGTTGGGCGACGCGCAGCGCGAAATTTTGGCGCGTCAGAACATCAAATCCATGCTCCAGTGTGCAATTTACGACGACGGCAAGTTCAAGGGTTTTGTCGGCTTTGACGAATGCCGCAACAATTGTTTCTGGACGCAAGACCAGATTGATTCGCTGGTTTTCCTGTCAAAAGTGCTTTCGATATTCCTTATGATTGATCGCACCAGAAAGCGTGCCGAAAATTACGCGCAAAGTCTCAAGTCCGTTCTCGATGATTTTCCGCAGATTATCTACATTATAAGCGATGTGGACTTAAAACTTATCTACGCCAACAAGCTCGCGGAGCAAAAGATAGGCTCGGGCAAAACCGGTATGAGCTGCCGCGACGTTATCTGTCATGGCGATTCACGCGTTATGTGCCCGATAAAGTATCTTCGGCAAAGCGGCGAGAGCCGTCCGTTGGCGACCTATCTCCCCACTCTCGATCAAAACATTACGGTTCGGGCGGTACAGATACAGTGGGAGGGCAAGCCCGCCTATCTGCTGGCGTGCACGTTTGACGATAAATAACAGAAAAAGCGCCTGAGGGATCCTGCCCTCGGCGCTTTTGGCGTTTTATTTTAAAAATCAGGTCTTTATAGTAAAATTGTTGGGCTTGATATCGGTCTGTGCCTGCCTGAAATCGCCAATAGTCTCAACGTGCTCAACGTACCAGTTCATATCGAGGATCTGCTGATCGGTCAGCTCATCGGTTTCCAGCAGCTTAACATTGCCTTCCGCGTCCTTTAGCGGTCCTTTGAATATAATGGCGGAACCGTTCGAGACATAAGGCTCAATAGCGTCAATAAGCTTTTGCGTACCGTCGTCCGCCGCTTTAAGCGCGGGGGATACGAGTACGGTGCCGTTGCTCATATCGCCGATGTAGTCGTCCGATTCGTTGGTGCCAAGTTTCATTGATTTAAACTGCGCAAGGAAGTAGCTGTCGCGGCGGCAGTAGAAATACATCAGCATATTTGAAAACTTGCTCTCGTCCTCACTGAAGTCGAGATTGCCGATGAACTTTACCTGCTTTTTTTCGCAGTATTCCGCCGAGTATGCCGAGTCCGTATAGCATATAATAACGTCGCAGCCATTGTCAACAAGCGCGTCTACCGCCTGTTCAATCTCGTTGTCTCTTTCCGCTCCCGCCGCATAGACAGTGGCTCCGCCGTCCTGATCAAGCTCCGTGCCGAGCGCCACCGCGTTTATTACAGCCGTGGTGCTCGTAAGTCCGGGATCAGCCACAACGCCTATTTTCTTTGACGAAGAGTTAAAGTTCGCGACCAGTCCAGCGATGTAAGCGCCTTGATAAGTCGATTCGCTGTAAGCGCTGACGTTGATGCTGCCGTTAAGTGAACCAAAGCTTATAAAGTTCAGGTCGAGATACTTTTTCGCCGCGGAATCCAGCACGTTGATGTAAGCGGGACTGCAAGACACAATGTCGGTGCAGCCGTTGTCCGCCAAAGCCTTGACCGCGTTCTCAAAGTCGGTGAGCGTTACGTTGTCGATATAACAGGTATCCATGCTTGTGCGGTTGGACGCTCTTTCGCGCTGTTCGCGCAGCTGAGCCGCGAAGCCGCTCTTGGAAGCGTCCTCACGGAATATGTAACCAACCTTGTGGTTTTCGACCTTGATTTCGCCGTCTGTGCTTGTTTCGCTGGAATCGGACGAGGAGTCGTCGTCACCGTTGGTGCACCCCGCGAACCCAAGCGTCATTGTAACGGCAAGCGCCGCCGCAAGCGGTCTCAAGAAGTTTATTTTCTTTAAAGCCATTTCAACATAACCTCCTGTTGTTTATGGACGTAATATTACAAATAGTATCGAAAAAGCGCAAACTCACGCACTTTAACAATATCCTATTCTATTATATCATAAATCAAAAAAAATTTCATTACTTTTTTTGAAATATTTGAAAGTTTGTCTTTATTTTTTTTGGAATTTGTGCTATAATGGTATATAAGGTGTAGTTGTCGGCAAAATATCTTGCCTTAAAGTAATTTTACGACAAGAAATGCCTTAACGTATAATATTTTGCATACAATTTACAGAATTTACAAAAGAAAGGCAAAAAATGGGAAAATCAAAAACAACAAAAATTATTCGCGCGGGAACGGCGATTATGTTGGCGGGCGCGCTTTGCGGATGCACTATAAAGTTGAATACAAAAAAAGAGCCGAAGCTCGAAGCGGTGGTGGCATACTCCCAAACAGGAGCCGAGGAGCTGAAAATAACCTATGAGGCTTTCAGTAAGGAATATAAATATTATCTGGTGAACAGCGGCATAACAGATGATACTCTCGAGAGCGTTGCGGATACCTGTAAGGCTCAGCGCGAGAAAGTAATAAATTACCTGATAGACGAGCAGATAATTTTACAAAAGGCGAAGGATATGGGCGTTTACGAGCTTACCGAGGAGGAGCAAAAGGCTGTGGACGATGACTTTGCCGAAAAAATAAAGGCTCAGGTGGATTATTTCGGCAGTCAAGCCGAAAAAGAAGCCGAGCAGCAAACAAGCGCCGCGCAGTCCGAAAATCAAGATGACGAGCACGCCGATGTGAAAGCCGAAAGCACGGAAGAGAGCGATGGGGAAAGCACGTCGGAGTCCGCAGATGAAAGCGCTTCAAGCGAAACGGCAAGCAGCGGAACGGGCGAGGATACAAGCGGCACGGAAAGCACGCCCATCTTGTCCGACGAGGAAAAGGAGTCGCTAGGCAATGATATGTTGGACGATATGCTGGAAAAATGCGGTATGACGCGCGACGACCTTTACGAATGGGCAAAAAACAGCAAGATAGTCGAAAAGGTGAGAGAAAAACTCGGCGAGAACGTAACGCGCGAGGACGCGCAAAAGGAGTTCGAGAATTTTGAAAAGCAAGCCGAGGAGACATATAAAAACGATATAGAGTCTTATCAGCAGCAAGGTTACAGCGATATCTGGCTCCCCGAAAATTCGCGCCTTATAAAGCATATCTTGTTGGGCTTCGATAACGATACTTCGCAGCAAATAGAAGATCTCCGCAAGGACGGCAAGGACGACGAGGCGGATAAGCTGCGCACCGAAAAGGCCGAGGAGCTGAAATCCAAGCGGGAAGAGACGGAAAAGAAGCTCGATGACGGAGATAATCTTGACGACCTTATCAAGGAGTACAGCACCGACGCTACGGGTTCGATGATGAATCCGGACGGCTACACGGTGATTCCGAACGGTACCCAATATATGCCGGAGTTTCAGGAGGCGGCGTTCGTTCCCGAAAAAATAGGCGACAGAACGACTTGTGTGACCGACTACGGTGTGCATATAATAGTTTACGCGGGCGACGCTCAAATCTCGGAGAAATCAATAAACAGCTATGTGGATTATATGCTCGAGCAGCTTAAGCTTCGCGAATACGCCGATAAACTCGAGGAGTGGGATAAGGAATATGTTTTTGAGATAGATTACAAAACTTTGCGTATAGACGATCCCGCAAAGGAAAACTCAGCCGCCGAAAGCGGTTCTTCCGCGGCTGACAGCACTGCCGAAAGCGCGGCGCCGTCCGAAACGGATTCGGACGCCGAAAATTCAAAGAACTCGGAATAAACGCCTCATAACGAAGGGACGATGATTATTATGATGAATACACCGATTTGTAATTTTCTGGAAAGATACACCATGGATAACCGTCTGCGTCTGCATACGCCGGGACACAACGGCGAATTCCCGCACGACATCACCGAGGTGCACGGCGCGGACAGCCTTTACAACACCGACACCAGCGGCGGTATCATAGCGGCAAGCGAAGCGATGGCGGCAAGCCTTTTCGGCGCGAAAAGGACGTGTTATTCATGCGGCGGAAGCACGCTTGCCATTCAAACGGGGCTTGCGCTGCTGAAAGCTCGGGGCTGCAAAACGATAGCGGCTTCCCGATATTCGCACAGGGCGTTCGCGGACGCCTGCGCCGCGCTTCACTTAAAAATAAAGTGGCTTTATCCCTCCGAGTATCTTTCCGCGGACGTGAAGTACGACGCGCGTGCCCTCGTGGGCGCGGACGCGGTGTTTATAACGAACATAGACTATTACGGCGGCACATGGAAATTCGTCAAGCCGAATATTCCCGTGCTTATCGACAACGCCCACGGCTCATACTTAAAGTTTGTGGACAAGCGCGAATTCGGTACGGAATATCTTCACCCGTTGGAGCTGGGTTTCCCGCTGATGAGTGCGGAGAGCGCACATAAAACGCTGCCTGTGCTGACGGGCGGCGCGTATCTGCATTTTACTGACGGTGTGGATTTTTCGCGCGCCAAGGAGTTTATGTCGGTGTTCGGTTCGTCAAGTCCGTCTTATCTGATACTGGAGAGCCTTGACCGTTTTAACGGTATCATCGCGCAGAATTTCCAAACCGTAAACAACGCTTGCGAAGCTGTCGCGTCCTTGAAGCAGGACTTGGAAAGGTGCGGCATACCGCTTAAGAAAAGCGACCCGCTGCGGGTAACGATAAACGCCCGCGATTGCGGTATGAGCGGTTTCGAGTACGCCGCGGCGCTGCGTTCCAACGGCGTTGAATGTGAGATGGCGGACGAAAATTACGTTGTGCTGATGTTTTCGGGAGTTTCGTCGCTTGAGGAATGCGATCGCGCGGAAATGGCAATAAAGTTCGTGCTGACGCGCAATCCGCTTCCGCTTGTGAAGTATCCCGCGATAAAAGCTGCCGAGGGAATGCCGATGTGGGAGGCTATGTACAAGCCGCGAAAGCTGGTGCCTATCGAGGCGGCGCGCGGCGAGATCTGCGCGGAAATGCGCTCGGTGTGCCCTCCGGGTATTCCGTTGATTTATCCCGGGGAGATAATCGACCACACTACTGCCGAGATACTCAAGAAGCGCGGCATAAACAAGATGTACATAGTAATGCACGAACTTAATCAAGCGTATTGAGGTAACAGTTATGGGAGTACGCACAAAGAGCCGCAGGAAGATAGTCTGCGGCGGTAAAAATTATGTTTGGTACATTCTCGCGGGTGACCGCGATTATTGGACACGCGTGAGCGAGGGTGCAAACGATTGGGCTTGGACAACGCCGTTTCTGCATATCATTTCCGAGGACAAGTCGCTTGTACTGACGATACCGCTCACCGCCCCGAAGCCCTACGCGGTAAGCAAGGGCAGAACGTTTCAAGGCAAACCGAGAAGCGGCTGTTGGGAGCGGTACGTTCTTCCGTTCTCGCTGCCCGAAGCGGTAACACCGAAAACAGTTTCCGATATCATCAATTGGGCGGTAAACGGCGAAAGCGCCGCCCAAACCCAATACGACGGCGCGGATATTGCGTATTGAAAATGCGCCGCGGGAAGGCTTTTCCTCGCGCCCCGTTCGGGTCGCGCGGCTGCGCCGCGTTCCCCTCACGGGGCACTCGTCAAAGCCGCGGTACGCCTGCGTTTTGCGCTGCGCGCAAAACTGCCGCTTCGCTGCGCTGCGCGGCAAATTCGCTCCCTGCGGGAGCAAATTGCGGGCGAACCGCTAGGAGCGGGTGATCGGAAGCTGACGAGCCGTGAACGTGCGATGTTCGACAAGTGAGAGCTTGCAGCTGCAAAGTCCTTTTCGTTTTTGGAAAATGCTTTGTGAAAGCGTGACGCGATTGATAACGTCTGTCGGGAATACCACAGTGTAAAGCCGCAAACCGTGCCGCGAGGCAACGGCGGTAAACTTCCCAAATCCCGCGTCGGAGCGCCGCATATATAATAAGTATAACAGCGCGGCGTAAAGATTAACGAAAAATCCGCAGTACAGTACGGTTTTCAGCAGCATTGCCGTAAAACCGAGACAGTATACGGCGGCAAGCGCGGCGGCGAACGCTCCGAGCCAAGAAAGCGGTGCGGCAATATATCCCAAAGCGGCGTGTTTCGGCGGCGAGATTTCAAGCGGCGGAATTTTTAAGTCACAGAGTGTGCGCAGGATTTTCGGCAGTTTTTCTCGTTTTACACAAGGCGAGACCATCTCTCCGCGAAGATAGAGCGGCGCGCGTTTTGCCAAAAGCGTTGTGAAAGAATTGCAGTAGACGGCGGCGGAATTTAAGACGAGCGCATGCTCATATAATGTAAAAATGCCGCTTTCGACAAACAGAAAACCGCTCTTTCGTGAAACGCGGAAACGGCTCAGGCGAATAATCTTTCGGATAAACGCGAATAACCACGCGCTGAATGCGAAAACAGCGATGGTCACCGCAATCTTGGGTACGGCAACGCGGAAAAACCGCAGAGTGCGTTCAAGTTCGGCGGCAGTATCGGTGATAGCGGCGATTATTTTGTTGAAGTATTCGCCGCCGAAAACCGTCGATATTTTTCTAAGCACAGCCGAGAATACAAGCAGACCGCCCAAAGCGCGGGTGTCGATAAACGCGCCGAACGCGACCTCACGAAAGCGCGGTTTAAGGCAGACCGAGCGGCGGGCGGGTAAAAACGGCAGCGGTTCGTTTTTAGAGAGAAAAAATTTCAGTTTGCCGCCAAGCGTGAATAGAGTTATTTCTTTAGCGCGGAAAAGCCGCATAAGAACAGTGCGCCGCGCGGTTATCTTAACGATAGCCGACAGCGGCAGAACGGCGGCGCGTTTAATAAAAATTCCTTTTTCGAGAAGTATCTCCGAATCGGTGAACGCGAGTTTTACGAAGAACCGACGGAGAATGTAATATAACAAAAAATTCATAGCGATAAAATAAAGCGAGGTATTTCTTTATGACCACAGGTTGCGTGATTTTGGCGGGCGGCGAGGGCAAACGTATGAAGTCCGAGCGCCCCAAGGTTTTGTGCGAGGTGCTGAAAAAGCCGATGCTCGGCTGGGTGCTGGACGCGGCGAACGGTTTCGGGTTTGATAAGACATGCGTGGTGACGGGCTATAAAGCCGAGCTATGCGCGGAATATTTGAAGTCGCGCGAGGAAACAATAGCAACGTACTTGCAGTCGGAACGGCTCGGCACGGGAGACGCGGTAAAGCGTGCGGAGGAACTTGTCCAAAGCGTGGACGTTGTCTGCGTTTTGTGCGGCGACGCGCCGTTTATCGACGAAGATACGCTGAAAAAATCTTTTGAGTATCACCAAACGAGCGGGGCGGACGTTACCGTCATTACTGCCAATATCGAAAAACCAAAGGGCTACGGGAGAATTATCCGCGAAAACGGAAAATTCATAGCGATACGCGAACAAAAGGATTGTTCCCCCGATGAGGATAAAATATGCGAAGTGAACAGCGGCGCGTATTGGTTCAACGCGAAAAAACTCGCCGAGGCACTGCCTAAGCTGACAACCAACAACGCGAACGGTGAGTTTTACCTCACCGACTGCGTGGAAATTATCGGAAACGCGGCGGCGTTTACGAGTGATAATCCCGATATAGTGCTCGGCGCGAATACCCGACAAGGACTTTTGGAACTCAACGAAAAGGCTCGTCGAAACGTTTTTGAGCGCTTGATGAATGACGGTGTAAGCTTTATCACCACAGACGGCATTGTAATCGGCGCGGACGTGAAAATCGGCTGCGACACTCTCATTCTGCCGAACACCGTAATACTCGGGAAAACGACAATCGGCAAGAACTGCGAGATAGGCGCTAATTCTCATATTGAGGACTGCACTATCGGCGACAATGTTATGTTGGACAATGTTAAGGCGGCAAAATCGACGGTCGAGGACGGAGTAACGATAGGTCCTTTCGCGCAGCTTCGCCCGGGAACGGTAATTAGGAAAGGCGTTCACATCGGCGATTTTGTCGAGATAAAGAACAGCGATATCGGCGAGAATACCGCCGTGGCACATCTTACATATCTCGGCGACAGTACGGTGGGGCGCGGCGTGAACTTCGGGTGCGGCTGCGTTACCGCAAACTATGACGGCGTGAACAAGTTCCGCACCGAGATAGGCGACCATGCGTTTATCGGCTGCAATACGAACCTGATAGCGCCTGTCAAAGTCGGCGAGAACGCGACTACCGCGGCAGGCTCTACGATAACAAGAGAAGTGCCGCCTAATTCTTTGGCGGTGGAGCGCGCTAAAACAAGAATAATCGAAAATTGGCCGAAGAATTTTCAACGAAAAAAGAAATAAGCAACATTGTCGCGGCGCATAAATTTCAAAAAGCGTCAAAATTTTGCAATAGCAAAATTTTGACCGGTCTTGGATAGCTTGCAGAGGGAGCGCAGCGACCGGAGCAAGCTAGACAAGATTTTGAAATTTTTTAAATAAGGAGAAAAAAATGAAAGCCTTAGTTGTAGTAGACTATCAAAACGATTTTGTGAACGGGGCGCTGGGCTTCGCGGGCGCGGAGCTTTTGGAGCCTATAATAGCGGATAAGATAAACCAATACCGCGCAAACGGCGGCGCGATAATTTTTACGCTTGATACTCACGGCGAGGATTACTTAAACACCGCCGAGGGTAGAAAACTTCCCGTGCCGCATTGCGTTAAGGGTACCGACGGTCACAAACTTTACGGAAGAATTTCCGAATGTGTTTTCGAGGGCGATATCGTTATAGAAAAACCGGTGTTCGGTTCTCTTGAACTTGCCGAGAAGCTGAAAGAAGCGCGTTATGACACAGTGGAGTTTTGCGGACTTGTCACCGATATCTGCGTTGTTTCCAACGTGATTTTGGCGAAAGCCGCACTGCCCGAAAGTCAAATTATCGTAGACAGCCGCGCGGTTGCTTCGTTTGATAACGCAAAGCACCTTGCCGCTCTGGAGGTTATGAAGAGCGTTCAGGTGGAAGTGCTGTGAGTTTCGGTAATATTAAAAAGTGGGAGCTTATCTCGCTGGGTGCGGCGGCAGCGGCGGCGGTCGTTCTGCGCGTGCTTGAGGAAAACGGCGTGCTTTCGCTTCCGCGTGGAGCGGTTATTATTTTCTTGATGATATTCGCCGCGCTGTTCTTTTTAAGGAGACCCGCCGCGCTGCTGTTTCAATTCGTCAAAACCAAAAACGCCGACAGGGATTTGGTTTCCACTGCGGCGGTCGATATGGTTTTCGCGGTTATCGCGGAGGGCGTTCTGATATATCTGCTGAATTTTCAATGAGCGCGGGGAGGGTTTCTTATGGATATAGGCGATTATATCTTTGGGATACTTATTATCGCGGTCGCGGTCGGCGGTATGATAGTAATGCCGATAATTACCGTTGTAAACGCGCATAGGGCGAAAGACGGCAAGGAGCCTGTTTTATTTAAGGGCAGAACGCGCAGGATAGTAATAGTGAACAAGCGGCTTTCCGAGCGCGTGTATTACGACGGCGGTCCTATCCCCGCCGCGAGCGTTGACTACCGCGTTGTCGGCGGTAAAATCCTTTACACAAAGGATATAGACGAGGAGCTTTTCGACCGTATTACGGTTGGACAAACATATAAAGCATTGATACGTGACGGCGCTATCAGGGAAATATACTTTTGTTAAACGTCGGCGGCGTTTAACGGAAAGAGGAGATTTATGAACGAGCAGAATTTCACTATGCTGTGCGACTTTTATCAGCTTACTATGGGCAACGGTTACTTTAAAACAAAACACGCCAACCGCATAGCCTACTTTGACGTTTTTTTCAGACGAGTGCCCGAAAACGGCGGCTTCGCTGTCTGCGCTGGACTGGAACAGGTCATCGAGTATATCGAAAATCTGCGCTTCTCGGAACGGGATATTGAATTTTTGCGAAGCAAAGGCATTTTCTCCGAGGAGTTTTTGGAGTATCTGCGGAATTTCAAGTTTGAGGGCGATATCTGGGCTATACCCGAGGGCACTCCCGTGTTTCCGTACGAGCCGCTTGTCACCGTCCGTGCTCCCGCCATTCAGGCGCAGCTTATCGAGACTATGCTGCTGCTTTTGATAAATCACCAAACGCTTATCGCAACTAAAGCGAATAGGATAGTCCGCGCGGCACAGGGAAGAGCGATCTCCGAGTTCGGTTCACGCAGAGCGCAGGGCACGGCGGGAGCCGTACTCGGCGCAAGAGCCGCGTATATCGGCGGCTGTTCGGGTACGGCGTGCGTTATGACAGACGAGCTTTACGGAGTTCCCGCAACGGGAACAATGGCGCACAGTTGGGTGCAGATGTTCGATTCCGAACTTGAGGCGTTCGAGGAATACTGCCGCGTTTATCCGAACGGCGCGGTTCTGTTGGTAGATACCTACAACGTTCTCAACAGCGGCGTTCCAAACGCCATCAAGGCTTTCGACAACGTTTTAAAACCGTTGGGGGCGCGTCCCGTGGGAATAAGGCTCGATTCGGGAGATATAGCGTATCTTTCGATAGAAGCGCGCAAAATGCTGGACGCGGCGGGTTATCCGGACTGCAAGATAGTGGCTTCCAACTCTCTGGACGAGCACATCATCACGGAACTTATTTTGCAAGGCGCGAAAATAGACAGCTTCGGCGTCGGAGAGCGGCTTATCACTTCCTCGGCGGAGCCTGTGTTCGGCGGAGTTTATAAGTTGTGCGCCGTAGAGGAAAACGGAGTTATCACTCCGAAAATCAAGATATCCGAGAACGTAGTAAAAATTACCAATCCTCATTTCAAAAAGGTTTACAGAATTTTTGACAAGAACGGCAAAGCGACCGCCGACCTTATTTGCGTTCACGATGAAAAAATAGACAGCTCAAAGCCGTTAGAGCTTTTCGACCCCGATTTTATTTGGAAACGCAAAACAGTCACGGACTATTCTGTGAAAGAGCTTCAGGTGCCCGTTTTTCAAAATGGAAAACTCGTTTACAAATCGCCGAATATCGAGGAGATAAAGAAATACTGCGCCGAACAGATAGAAACGCTGTGGAGTTCGCTTCTGCGCTTTGAAAATCCTCACAAGTATCACGTTGACCTGTCGAAAAAGCTGTGGGATATCAAGCAAGAACTGCTCAAGCAATAGGAAAAGAGGTGAGAGTCTTCAAATGCTGAGAGGTAACGTTGAAGAGCAATGCAAAAAAATAAGCCCCGATACCATTGGCTCGAAAAGCGAATGTGTGTTCGCGCCGCGCGGCGGCGTTATCGGTTTTATAGATACTTCAAGCGCGCGGAACGGTTCGCGGGGGATAGCCTTTTTGGGCGACAGAATGTATGTGAATACGGACGGCACGGTGCGCGAGATCGAATACCAAAACATAAACAGCTTACAGATAATCAGCAGCTTTGAGGATTCTTTCGCCGACGAGCTTTCCGTTTCGGGAATGGGGTTCGAGCTTCGCATAAGCGATTACTCGCTGGACAAGTTCGAACTGAAGCGGCTGTTGGACGAGCTTTGCAAGGAGCGCGAGGAGGTTGCCGAGCGCCGAGCCGAGCAGGCGGAAAAGTATGCCGAGACGATAGCGCAAAGGCTGGCGGAAAACATCGGGTTTCCCGAAGACGGCGAGAATGCGGGCGGCTTCGGAGATTCCGCCATTGCCGAGACATTAATTGATATTCCGGAGAGCCGCTCACCGCTTCCTCAAAATTACACGCCCGCGCCGCTGCCCGACGAAAAGATCAACTGGATAAGCGGGAAGAGCTATGAGGTAAGATCCGATTTCGATATGTCCTCTAAGATTTCCGAGCCGCCAAAACAGCCCGAGATCATGAGCGGCGTCGTTGACCGCGTACCGGTTATCGGCACCGTAAAACCGCCTGACCCCAAACGTTTGCAGTCTGCGCGGACGGCTTTGGAGCAAACCGAGTTTGTTCCCGAAAAGCAGTCCGAACGAGAGACGGAGCGGAATATCCGTGCGGAGACCGCGACAGAGCAGTCCAAGGATCCGCTTAAAGCTTTTGAAAATGATACTCAACCATCCGAAAAGGAAATGCGTGAGCGTATCGAAAATATGAGCGCAGACGAAATGATGATATTTCTTTCTGGAACGCTTAACGAGATAAACGATCGGAGTTCACCGTTTTTCGATCAGACCGAGGAACCTAAAGCGGAATATTCAATGACTGCCGCATCGGATTCCGCACATTCCGATGTTTTGACGGTGTCTGCGGAGACTCAAAATCCGCCGCAGACGAACAGCGTTTTTATTAACGACGCGGCGGAACACCAAGTTCAAAGCGCTAAGCCGGGAAAATGGGAAACGCTTACAAAAGAGCCTGTATGGGGGGATATTTACATAAAGGCAAGCAAAAGTTTGCGGGAGCTTTGCGAGAGCGGAAAACTTACCATGGAACAGATGGAAAACGAGATAAAGGCGCGTCTTTTGAGTACCGCCGAGGAGTTTGAAAAGATAACCGACGATGAAAGCCGCGTGCCCAAAGTCCTAATTCCCAAGATAACCGAACTTAGGTCGGCGGCTGCGGATTTTGACAAGTATTTCGCTTACGGAGAGGATGTGGCGGTTCGTGCGATGTTCTTTATGCTGTTTCAGATGCTCACCTATGCGGACCGAATTACGGAGTCCGACGAAACCAAGGACAGGCTGAATGATTTCTTCAGGCGCTTCGGTCCTGCGGGGATAACTCTTTCTATGTTGGATATGCGGGTTTGACCGCAATTAAGAATTTGTTCTGATAGGGCGATCGCACGTTTTTTCGGCATGGCGGTTATTTTGCTGTCAATTTCGAATACGCGCGGTTAACGAAAGAAGGGGTATGAAATGGTGAAGAACAACACGCTTTTGCTGATCGCCTGTCTTGTGTGGACGGCGGCGGGTTTTAATATTTTGAGAATCGGCATTATCGAATACGCTTCGTATGTGTCCGTAATAAATTTTTTGCTTTCCGCCGCTGTATTTCTTGTGTTTTGGCTTTTTGTTTTCGGCAGGCTTGTAAAAAAGCATACAGTGAGAATTGACGGCTACGGCGGAAACAAGCAGCTTTTTATAAAGTTTTTCGACGTAAAATCCTTTATAATAATGGCGGTTATGATGGCCGGAGGGATACTTCTGCGGACGCTTCATTTGGCGCCCAACGTGTTTATCGCTGTTTTTTACACGGGGCTTGGAGCCGCTTTGCTTTTGGCGGGCGTTATGTTCGGGAAAAATTTTTTTGTCAGAATAAGAAAAAGCGGTTCGTCCGTTTGAAATGTAAAATTAAGAGCATGTATTCATAGGATATTGTACGCGTCTTTTCGGCAGATTTTACCGCTGACTGCGTTAAAATCTGCTCGAAAATCCACGCACAAATCCTATGAACACAAGCTCTAAAAAACGAAAGGAAATGAAAGTTATGGCTCATGAACTGGTATTGGTAATTGATTTCGGAGGTCAATACAATCAGCTTATCGCGCGGCGAGTGCGCGAGCACAAGATATACTGCGAGGTTATCTCTTACAAAACTCCCATTGAGGAGATACGCGCTAAAAATCCGAAAGGAATTATTTTCACGGGCGGTCCGAATTCGGTTTATCTTGAAAGCTCCCCGAGAATGAGCGGCGAGATCTTCGAGCTTGGAGTGCCAATCCTCGGTATCTGCTACGGCGCTCAATTTCTTGTTTACGGACTTGGCGGTAAGATCGGTGCGGCTAACGAGAATTCCGCTGCGGAATTTGGACGCACGGACTGCGAGTTTGATGTAAATTCACCGCTGCTTAAAGGATTAAAGCAAAAGTCTGTAGTTTGGATGAGCCACAACGATTACATAGAACAACTGCCCGAGGGCTTTAAGGCTATCGGGCACAGTGAAAAGTGTCCGTATGGCGCAATCGAAAACACCGAAAAGAAATTCTACGGCACTCAATTTCATCCGGAGGTCAATCACACAGAGCAAGGCTTCGAGATGCTTGGAAACTTTTTGTACAACGTTTGCGGCTGTCGCGGCGACTGGACTATGGAGGAATACGCGCAGACCGCTATCGCGGATATTCGCGCAAAGGTTGGCGATGGCAAGGCGCTGCTTGCGCTTTCGGGCGGCGTGGACAGTTCCGTTGCGTGCAAGCTGCTCGCGAAAGCAATTGGAAGTCAGCTTACTTGTATTTTCGTAGATCACGGACTTATGCGCAAAAACGAGGGTGACGAGGTTGAGGCGGCGTTCGCGGACAGCGGCGTAAATTTTGTTCGCGTGAACGCGGGCGAACGTTTTCTCGGAAAGCTAAAGGGCGTTTCCGAACCGGAGCGCAAGCGCAAGATAATCGGTGAAGAATTTATTAGGGTATTTGAGGAAGAAGCGAAGAAGATCGGAAAAGTTGACTATCTTGTTCAAGGAACGATTTATCCCGACGTTATTGAATCGGGAACGGGTGACGCGGCGGTCATCAAATCTCATCACAACGTTGGCGGTCTGCCCGATTATGTTGATTTCAAGGAGATAATCGAGCCTTTGCGTTTGCTCTTTAAAGATGAGGTTCGCGCACTTGGAACTACGCTGGGACTTGACGAAAAGTTGGTTTGGCGGCAGCCGTTCCCCGGTCCCGGGCTTGCCATTCGCATTATCGGCGAGATCACTCCGGAAAAGGTTTCAATTCTTCAGGATGCTGACGCTATTTTCCGTGAGGAGATTGCAAACGCCGGACTTGACCGTTCGATAAATCAGTATTTCGCGGTACTCACCAATATGCGCTCCGTTGGCGTTATGGGCGACGGTCGTACTTATGATTACACTCTTGCTCTTCGCGGCGTTTCTACCTCCGACTTTATGACCGCCGATTTCTCCCGTATCCCATACGACGTCCTCGAAAAAGTCTCCGTCCGCGTAGTTAACGAAGTCGGGCACATTAACCGCGTCGTTTATGACGTTACTTCTAAGCCGCCGGCTACTATTGAGTGGGAGTAAGTAGAGGGTCTGAAAAATAAACTGTGTAAACGGGAATAATCCCTAAAAATAAACCAATACTAAAATTGCAGCCAAACAGGG
>CANRFR010000042.1 GCA_947629945.1 uncultured Clostridia bacterium
GGAGACACGCCCGTCAAGGAGAATTTGTGCAAGATGACCGAGTGGCTTTCAGTTACCCTAAAATATGCAAGCAAGATGCGCGCATCCGATTTAATCAGGGATTCCTTAAGTTAAGCGCATTTTTGAGGAGGTGAACCGAATGGGACAAACAGACAGCCAGTTCAAGGCTTTCATTCGTGTAATGCTTGAAACTCTTAGAGAAATCAATGAAGAAACTCCAAACCCGAAATTGAAGAAACTGATTGAAAATCTTCAAAAAACCTTAGAGGATTAAAATTAAAAGGCGTCAACTCCCAAAAAATTGGCGCCTTTTTCTTAAAGGACAGCGATAAAATGACAGGACTTTATATTCATGTCCCGTTCTGCCGCAAGAAATGCCCCTACTGCGATTTTTATTCCGTGGGATATCGCGGGGAATCAGCGGAAGAATACGCTAAAGCGGTGATACGAAATATTCGTTACTATGACGAGGAATACGACACGGTATATTTCGGCGGCGGCACGCCTATACTTATGGCGCGGCAAATTCCTCAGATACTCGCCGAATGTAAAATTAAAGATGACTCGGAAATAACGGCGGAGTGCAACCCGCTCGAAATGGACGGGGATACTCTGAAAATTCTGTACGACTGCGGAGTGAACCGTCTTTCCGTGGGAGTTCAATCGGCAAACGACATGGAACTTCGCGCTCTCGGACGTTCTCACACGTTTGAACAGGCTCGACAGGCGGTACTCTTGGCGAACAAAGTCGGCTTTTCCGACATTTCCGCCGATTTAATGCTTGCCATACCAAATCAGACTGCCGAAACGTTGGAACGCTCCGTTCAAAGCCTTGCTGAACTGCCGATAACGCACGTTTCCGCGTATCTTCTCAAAATCGAGCCGAACACGGTTTTCGGGAAAAAACCTCCCGATAATCTCCCCGACGAGAACGAAACGGCGGAGTTATATCTTGCGGCGGTAAATTTGCTGGAGTCTGTCGGCTTTGAACAATACGAGATCAGCAATTTCTCACGCGGAGGAAAAACGAGCCGTCACAATCTAAAATACTGGCGGCGCGAGGAATATCTCGGCATAGGCGCGGCGGCTCATTCATTCTACAAAGAACGGCGGTTCGCGGTGAAACGCGATATCCGCGAGTTTATTTCAAGCGAACATCAGCTTGAAATCGTTACCGACAATAATCCGAACGATTTGGAAGAACGTATAATGTTGGGACTGCGGCTCTGCGAGGGAATTTCCGAAACGCTTTGGCGAAAAGTCGAGAGCGCTCTGCCGCTTATTCCGAAGAATTATTACAAAATCGAAAACGGAAGATTGTCGCTTACGCCCGAGGGATTTTTGGTGTCGAACGAGATTATTGCGACATTGTTGACAGTTTATACGAATAAAGGAGGACATTATGAATAAATTTACCCCAAACGACCCCGCGCTTGAATACACAGGCAGAATTGATTTTGAAAATATAGCACGTCCTATGTTCATTTGGGCGGGAAGCAATGTTAAAACGCGCTTTACAGGCTCAAGCATAAGCGTTACTCTGCGGAACATCCCGTTTAATTGCGACACTCATTTCGGTGTGCTTGTGGACGGCGTTTTCAAGAAAATCTTCTTTAAGGAAACGGACGAGGACGAACTCTATACGCTTGCCGAAAATCTCCCCGTCGGAGAACACACTTTTGAACTCATCAAAACAATGGCGGGACAGGAATATTTTGAATTGTGCGCTCTTGAAACGGACGGCGAGTTATTAAACCCCGACAGCGAATACAAGCTGAATATTGAGGTTTACGGCGACAGCGTTTCGGCGGGAGAGGTTGTCGAGGCGCTCTATTATGAGGGACAAACCGACCCCGAGGGTCACGCGAACAAGTTCGACAACGCATATTTCGCATATCCGCAAATTCTCGGCAGAATGCTGAACGCGCGTGTTCACGATATAGCTCAAGGCGGCATAGCGCTTTTTGACGGCACGGGCTGGTTCTGCGCGGAAAATCTGACGGGAATGGAGAGCGTTTACGACAAGTTGGCTTATACGCCGTACTACACACGGAAAACATGGGATTTTTCCCGGTTTACTCCCGACTTCGTGATTTTCGCTATAGGACAAAACGACAACCACCCCGATCCCGACTGCATAAAACGTCCCGACTACCGCCGAAAGTGGAAAGACAAATACATCGAAATACTTCAAGATCTTATGGGCAAATATCCCGACGCAAGGTTTATCCTCACGCTCACGGTGCTTAATCACGAAGCTGTTTGGGATGAGGTTCTCGACGAGGTCTGCACCGAAGTAAACAGCGAACGCGTTTTGCGATTCAAATTTTCAAGAAACGCCGCCGCGACTTGCGGACACCCGAGAGCTACCGAGCAAGCGGAAATGGCGGCGGAGCTTGCCGAATTTATTCGTTCTAAACAGTAACCGAAAGCGGCATTTAATGATGATTTAGAGACTTTGTTATTAATCATAAAACTGCGGTCATAACCCCAAAAGCGTAGAAATCACCGTGATTTCTACGCTTATCTGTTGTTCGACTATTATCAAAGGGCGTTTTTAACAAAATTCTATAATTTGCACTTATAACTAACGCTTATGTCATTATGCACAAAGACTTTCAGCTTTTCGCCCAAAATCAGTTAGCTTTTAAAAACTCTGTTAAACGAAAACTCGTTTGCATAACAAAGCCGTTTTTGAGTATGAATTTAATAAAACTGCGGCTTTTGGAAGCCGCCGACGGTTCCCTCAAACAATCTTTTTACTGTAACATTTTAAAATATAACGCTTCAATTGGGAAAATTGTGCATAGTGCGTAAAAAAAACGTTTTCAATAACAATTTTTGTGATTTTCAACAAATAAAATAATGCTATTTTATTCATTACATAGAAAAAATGAAAACTGCTTCTGTTTTTTCGATTTTCTTCTTGACGTAACGAATTCCTTTGTGCTATAATAATATCACGGCAGAATCATATCGCCTGTCGAATATCTTAATTAATTTGGGTATTTAACATTTTAGGTGATTTGGAATATCTTTCCAAAATAACACAAGGTTGAAATTCATTATAACAATGGTATTTCGGCGTATTGTGCGTGTTTTTTGAACACCAAAAATGTTACAGAAACCATACAATTTGTTATATACCCATTAATTTTACTAAGGAGGCAATCTAAGTGAATAAAACATTTAAAAAACGAGTTTTCGCCGGTGTGATTGCGTCAATGGTTATGGCAGGATCTGTATCTATTGCAGGTATAAACACTATGGCGGATGATGATGGTATCGTATACGATACTATTATTGCGAAACAATCTACGGCTGATTTGAAGAAAACGCTTGATGATTTTGAAGGGTACGGCACCGGCAATCCGCTATATGTAAAAGATAGCGAAACAGGTGCATACGAATTGTTTACCAACTGGAAACCAGGAACAGATTTATCAAATATCAATTATAATAATGATAAAACTAAGTTTGGTCCAAATCCTTGTCGCGTTACAGAGGGTGTAAATTGTGAAATTGAATCTGAAAGCAACGGGAACAAAAGGTTCAAATTCATTTATAATCTTGATATTAACACAAATAGCAGTTGGTATAATAATACGGATTTCAGTGGATGGGAAAAAAAACCAGAATATGCTCACTGCGGCTTTCTTCATAAGCAATATCAAGATAGCGATAATTTAAATTTCGCAAATTATGATGGAATTGAACTTGAGATCGAGGGCTTTGGTTCGCAAAACACTTTCTACATTCAAATTGGAAGAATAAACGATTTAGATGATGATACTAAAAATGCCCGCTTCAAGTATCCGATTAATCTGGGCTTCACCGGTAAAAAGACTGTCAAGATTCCTTTTGATGTGCTTGCGGCAACCGATTACAGCAATAAAGGCGCACTGTATGGAATGTTGGACGACGTTGACCGTTTCTCATTCTATGTTAACAGACAAGGTACCGATTATCCCGACAGTGTAACAAGAACAGGTAACGTAGTAAACAGCAAAATCTATATCGACAACATAGGTTTGTACAAGGCGGGAAAAACCACCGGAACGTATATAGACGTTGATAATAACACCGAGATTACATATAACGGCAGTACGGACAGTTTGAGCGGAGACACGGATTTCGATGTTATTCTCGCGAGAGGCATTAAGAGCATAACCATTACCCGCAAGGGCGAAACAGACCCTCTCTATACTCTTGACAAGGATACGGATTTCACCAACGATTTGGTGGGATTTAAAGTTCAACTTGATTCCGATAAGCTGAAAGAAAAATGCAAAGATCTCTGCAACGGAGATTATGTGCTTACGTTCAATTTTGACGAAAGTACAAAAGAAGGCTTTAAGGACAACGGTTGGGGAGATGAAACCGATACGGTTAATCTCAAAGTTACAAACAACGCTCACGCTTACGAACCCGAAACCAATACACCCGCAAATCCCGGCGATGAGGTAACGGTAAAATGTAACAAGTGCGGCGATACTAAAACCGTTACTATTCCCTACAATGCTGCAGGTGATGAGTGGGATATTTCAACAAATCCTACTTGTACAGTTTCCGGCACGGGTACTTACACCGATTCCGAAACAGGTGCCGAAATTACAGTTACACTTCCTGCAACGGGTCACAGCTACAAATGGAGTCCAACGAAACCGAATACTCCAAACGAAAGCGTTACCATAATCGGTACTTGTGAAAACGATAATAGTCACACCATCACTGAAACCCTTGACGCACTTTCCGATACAAATGTTTGGGATAAAGTCGATGACGGAGACAACGATGTGTACACACTTACTGACCCCGACCTTATTGAGCAATATGGCGTTGTCACAATAACAATGCCGGATGGCGACACTCCCGAGAATCCCGATACCCCCGAAAATCCGGACACTCCCGAGAACCCTGATACTCCCGAGAATCCCGACACTCCAGAAAATCCTGATACTCCCGAGAACCCTGATACTCCCGAGAATTCCGACACTCCAGAAAATCCTGATACTCCCGAGAATCCCGACACTCCAGAGAACCCGGACACTCCAGAAAACCCGGACACTCCCGAGAACCCTGATACTCCCGAGAATTCCGACACTCCCGATGAACCTGGCAATACCGATGCTCTGGGCAATAACAGCGGTGGCACCGGCAATGACAATACATTGAATAATGCCGATGGTAATTCGGACGCAAACAACATTGGCGATAACAACAGTTCAAACGGAAACCCGAATACCGGTATAGTTACGATTGCAGTTCCCGCGACTCTAGCGGCAGTTGCGGTAATGGTCATCGCAAAACGCAAAAATAAAAAGTAATTAAATTTTAACCGCCTATCGGAAAACGATAGGCGGTTAAGTCTGTAAATTGACCTCGGGTGCTCAAGGTAATCTTTCTGCCCGGGAGGTGTAACGAAGTGACATAGGGGTTGACCGACAGACCGGCCCGTCAAGAAAAATTGCCTTGTCCTCGTTAAAATTTGCTCGAAAATCCACGCACAAATCCTATGAACACAAGCTCTAAGAAAGAAAAATTACCGAGTTGACATTGTCCGAATAATATGATATACTAATAAACGGGGGATCAATTTATGGTAGACGCAATATTGGCAGTGATTGAAGACAAGTCTCAGCGCAGCGAGCTTGCCGAGTTTTACAAAATAAATAAGCGCCGTTTTTTCGCGGTCGCGTTTTCAAAATTACATAACAAAACAGACGCCGAAGACGCCGTACAGGAGGCTTTTTTGAGAATAACCGACAAACCCGAAAAGTTTTTTGAAATTCCACCTCACAAAAGAGTGGCGTACACAGATGTTATTATTAGGAACATATCTTGCGATACTTTCAAAGATAAGCTTCGAGAACCGATTACTTCAATTACGGAAACGGAAGAAATTTGCGACGATTACTGTTTTGAGGATATCCTGATCGGCAAGGAAAATTTTGACGCGCTGGTCGACTTTATCTACGCCTTGCCCGAGGGACAAAAGTCCGCGTTAATGCTGAGAATTACGCACAAGCTGAGTACCGCCGACATTGCGAGAGCTTTGAATATATCCGAAACGGCGGCTCGAAAGCGCCTGTCCGACGCGGGAAAATCAATTAAAAAATTCTTAAAGGGGAGATAAGTATGCCGAATTTGGAAGATGTAATGAGCGAAGTTTATCAAAAAGAATTTGCGCAATTCGATGCTCCGCCCAAAGTAAGATTTTCACTCCGACATCGCTCGAAAATGCGGAAAATATTGAGTTCGGAAAATTGTGCAAGGTTCGATTATAAAGCTGCCCGAATGCCGATCAGAAAACGTATCTTGATTATCGCTCTGATAATAATTCTCGCGGCGGCAGGTATTACGGCGACGGCGGAAATAGCAGATAGCTTTGCACAAAAAAAATATCACGACGGTATTGTTCTATATTTGACGAACGCGGATAATTCGCCCCAGACCATAGAAAGCGAATATTATATTACCTCTCTGCCCTACGGATATGAATTTAGAGAAACTTACGCTGCGGGCGATGATTTTTACACCGTCTACGTCAACCGAGAAACAAACGTGATTTTCGGGCTTTGTCAAAGCGTTAAAGAAGACTATATCACACAATTTCATACCGAAGAAAGCAATATGGAAAAGCTGGATATAAACGGAAAAAACGCGCTTTATATCGACTTAGGAGATACCGAAGGCAACCATGGATATATTCTTTGGGATAACGGCGACTATGTCTTGACGATTTTCGGCGATTTCAACAAAGATACTTTAATAGAATTGGCGAAAAGCACGAAAATGAAATAATTTTTAAAAAGCGCTCACAAATCCACGCAAAACAAGATGTATATTATGAGAGCATATATGCGGAGGATAAAAAGTGCTTAATAAATTTCCCCGCGTCGGCTTTGGCGCGGGATTTTTTGAGGTGTATTATGAAATTTAAAAAACTTACAAAAACAATGCTTATTGCCGTGCTGTCGATTACTTTAACCGGCTGCTTCCCAACAAGCCCACGGCAAACGCCATCACAAGGGAGCGAGAGCGACGGCTCAGGGATTGAAACAAGCGCTGCCGAAAGCACAACTTCAACCAAATCATACGCCGACGATCTGAAAATCTCCGAAAGCTTCAATTTGGATATCGGCATACCAAGCGAAATTCCCAAAATCAGGTTCACAACGATGAATGTGCCTAAGCTTGATGACGTCAAATCGCTCAGTATTTTTGACGGTTGTGAAATCATTGAAGAAAACGTAAACACTGACCCACACAGCGATTCTGTTGAATTAAAAACCAATGATTTCAGATTATATATTCACAGTGTGGGAACGAGGATCACATATAACGACCCGATAAAACAAGCGCAAAGTTCCGCTTGTAACCGCTCGTCTTCACCGCTGCTGGAATATTCGGAAAATGCGGATTTTGCGGATTTCCCGCGCTCCGAGGCGATAAACACGGTTGTCGCACTCGCGAACGAAATGGGTATCACAAATCTCGGAGAACCGCGCTGCGTGGCGGTTACTCCCGATGATATGAATAAAAACATGGCTGAATCCTCGAAAATAAACTCCGACTTGGAGTATCCACGATTGTCGGAAAACGACGGGGTTTATTACATCGTCATTCCGACTGCGATGAACGGGTTTACGACCGCGTATGTTGACGGAGGCGGTCTCCCTGCAATGGGCGACGATCCGGGAGAAATCGGCGGAATTAGGGCAAGCGCAGTTATGGCTGTGGTATCTTCAAACGGCATTGCTTATTTTTACGCATGCGGGTATTTGGGCACGCAAACAAACGATTTTGAAACCATGGAAAACATTTCCGTCAAATACAGCGCGAGCGAAGCCTTTGAACTCCTTGCGTATCATGAACACGAGCTGTTCGAAAGATGTCCTGATGTTTTCACGAGTTGTTCGATGGTTTACATTATCGATAGCATAATAAATCTTTATAAGCCAAACCAAACAAGCGTTTTCGTACCCGTATGGGAGTTTCGGTGCATTGAAACGGACGATCTCGGACCGCACGACCGCTGCTTTTACGTTCATCCCGAAAGCGGGAAAATATTGTCGAGCTAAAGGAGAGAAAAATGCTTCGTTCTTATATTACAAATAGTTTAAAGTTTTCCGCGCTCATGCGGGCGCGGAAAATTTTTTGAGGTATAGTTATGAAAGTTAAATTTATTGCAGCAATTGCACTAACAGCCGCTTTATCGTTCACGCTGACCGGCTGTTTTCCAACAGGCCCCCGGCAAACGTCATCACAGGAGAGCGAGAGCACCGATTCAGAAATTGAAACAAGCACTGCCGAAAGTGCCGCTTCATCCAAATCGTATGCCGATGATTTGGATAAAACCGAAAATTTCAATTTGGATATCGACGTACCAAGCGAAATACCCAAAATCAAGTTTACGTCATTGAATATGCCCACGCTTGACAGCATTAAATCGCTCAGCATTTTTGACGGTCAGAAAATCATTGAGGAAAACGAAATCTCAGCCATACAAGACGTACGAAGCATGGGTTATGTATTAAAAACCGATGATTTCACTTTTAATATTCAAAGTTCGGAAACATGGATCACATATAACGACCCGATAAAAGAAGCGCAAGACTTCGCTAGCACCAAATCATCCTCACCGCTGCTGGAATATTCGGAAAACGCGGATTTTGTGGATTTTCCGCGTTCGGAAGCGATAAACAAGGTTGTATCACTCGCGAACGAATTGGGTATTACAAATCTCGGAGAGCCACGCTGTGTGGCGGTCACTGCCGATGATATGAATAAAACCATAGATAAATATTCGGAAAAATATTCTGATTTTGAGAGCGTTCGATTGTCAGAAAATGACGGAGTTTATTACATCCTCATTCCGACCGCAATGAACGGGTTTCCGGCCGCAAATGTCGACAGACGCGGATTACCTGTAATGGGCGACGACCCGGGAGAAATCGGCGCAAGCCCGTCAAACGAGGTCGTTGCCGTGGTATCTTCAAACGGGTTTGCTCATTTTCACGCGTTTGCGTATTTGGACTCACAAACTAACGATTTTGAAACCGTGGAAAACATTTCCATAAAATACAGCGCGAGCGAAGCTTTTGAACTCCTCGCACAACAAGAACACGAGTGGTTTGAAAGATTTCCTCGTATTTTCACGAATTGTTCAATGGTTTACATTATCGATAGCATGATAAATTTTCGTGAGCCGAACCAAACAAGCGTTTTTGTGCCCGTATGGGAGTTTCGATGCATGAACACGGACGATCTCGGACCGCATGACAACTGCTTTTACGTTCATCCCGAAAGCGGGAAAATAATGTCGACCTATTAAAGGAGGAAAAATGCTTCGTTCTTATTTGTTAAAACTGATACGCTCGAAAAGCTTTTACGCCGCGATAATTTTAGCCGCGGTACTTTGCGCCGCAGAGCCCGTAAAAGACTTTTTCGGAACAGGTTTTAATTTTTTCAATGATGTTATTTTTACATCCAACTCGATTTTCAGTCACATGGATTTCTGTCTTGTTATCTCGATTATGGGCGCTGTGCCGTTTGCGGCGAATTTCGCGGACGAATGGAAAAACGGAGCCATAACATATTATGTGACGCGTTGCGGCGTAAAAAAATACGCCGCCGTGAACGTTACGGTCTGCGCGGCGTCGTCGATAATTACGGTGACGGCGGGAATGATGATTTTCGTTTTCGCGTTCCATTTCGTCGCCTGGCCGCTTGACGAATGCGATATAAGCAGTTGGTTCGGCAGACCTTACGGAGCGATCGCTGCGGCGGGTTTTCCGTATTTGTATATTTTGGCGCGGACAATTGTTTTCGCGGCGGGAAATTCCGTCGCGGCGGTTTTCGGAATGACTTTTTCCGCGTTTATTCCCGACAAATATGTCGCGATTTGCACGCCGCTTATTTTCATGACGACCATTCAAACATTCGCAACAATGAATCCCGATTTGTTTAATTTAATCTTTCCGTATCTTATGAAATCGTGGGTTCCGATGTTTGGAAACCCGCTGTTGGAGCTGCTTTACACATTAGCGTATTTCGCGGTTTTTATCGTGATTTTCGGCGTAATATTTATGAAAGCTGTTGAGAGGAGGGTGCGTTGTGCAAACGGTTAAATGTGTTTTTTCGATAGCATTTCAGAATTTCCGCAAATGGCGTACAGACAGCAGAATTTGGCTTATTGCCGCGGTTCAGCTCACAATGGTGCTTCATGCGCTGGACAAGAATATTCGCGTTTATGTTGATTTGGATACAACGCCGATGACGGCTTGGGCGTTCGTCGCCTTGCGCTCTTATAATTTTCAGAAGATGTTGCTGAACACGCCGCTGATTTTGCTTTTCTGCAACGCGCCGTTCACCGACCGAAATCAAACATTTGTTTATTTGCGTTCGGGGCGCTTGAAATGGCTTTGCGGACAGATTTTATACATAATAATGGCAAGCGGGATTTTCTTTTTGACTATGTTTTTAGAATCGGTTTTGTTCGCCGGTCACGGAGCAAAATTCACGCTCGACTGGGACGAAGCCGCGCTTGCTGTGCCCGCAATAAAAATGTTATCGATTTATTTCACGCCGCTAAGCGCAGTGGGATTTACACTTTTGTTCTCGTGGCTTTCAGGAATTTTCATCGGGCTTTTGATGTTCTTTTGCAACTATATGACGGGTTCAAAGCCGTTCGGTGCGTTTGTTTCATCGTTTTTTGTGATGTTCGGAATCATCGCGTCTTACAGTGAAGACCACAATGTCGTTATGAATTCACTTGTTCGCTTTTCACCGCTTTCGTGGATGCAGCTTAACAATATCGCTATCGGAAAAGAACGTTTTCGTCCCTCGTTCGCGTATGTGATGTGCGTTTACGGCAGCTTGATAGTGCTGCTTATCACCGCAATTCTGATTTTCGGGCGCAGAAAAAGTATTGATATTAGAGAGGATTGAATTATGGAAAATACTATTGAAATAAATAATTTAACCAAGAAATTCAAAGATGTTACGGTTTTAAATAACATTTCCGTAAGTTTTGAAAAAGGTAAAATTCACGGTTTGATTGGCAGAAACGGCAGCGGAAAAACTATGCTTATGAAGTGCATTTGCGGTATTGTACCGCCGACTTCGGGCGAGATAAAAGTCCACGGAAAGCGCATTGGAAAAGGTACGGACATTCCGCAAAATATTGGAGTAATTATCGAAAACCCGGGATTTTTGCCGGGATACTCGGCGTATAATAATTTGAAATTTCTCGCGGTAATCAAAAATAAAATCGGTAAAAACGAAATTCGCGAAGCGATAAAAAGCGTTGGATTAAACCCCGACGACAAGAAAAAAGTCGGCAAATTTTCGCTTGGAATGAGACAGCGTTTGGGGTTAGCTCAAGCGATAATGGAAAACCCTGAGCTGCTTATTCTCGACGAGCCAATGAACGGTCTTGACAAGGAGGGTGTTGCGGATATGCGGCAATATCTGCTTGATTTGAAAGCGCAAGGCAAAACTATTTTGATTGCTTCACATTCCGCCGAGGATATCGATGTGCTTTGTGATACCGTTAGCGAGATGGACAAGGGCGTGTTGAGTGCGATTCGGTAACGTGTGTTATTGTTAATCGACTCTTTGTAACGCACTTTAATGTAAGTATAAATTTTCTCTATTATTTCCTATCCGAAACTAAAGCCGTCCCGGAATCTCTGTTTGCCGTAAAACATTAATTGCGTTTCATTTACAGAAATATGTTTTCGGCAGATTTTACCGCTGACTGCGTTAAAATTTCTTGACTTGCGACAGCAAGCCCGCGAAATTTTGCCTTGTCAGCGACAAAACCTGCTCGAAAATCCACGCACAAATCCTATGAACACAAGCTCTAAGGGCATAAACCACAACTAAGGTTTATGCCCTTTGTGTATGTGTAACAACGAAAAATCGGCAATTTTGCCGTTATTATAAATAAGTATAAAAACAACTGATACAAATTTTAGCGGTTTCAAAGAAAATGGCAAAGCCCCGCTCCCCAATAGCAGAGAGCGAGGCTGAATTTTAAACCACAAATGTAATCGCTTTAACAACCGTTTTGTACGGCGCAATATCGCGCACTGTATCCATTAATTACTTTTCTTCAGTCTTCATGCCTATTCCGTAGTAGAAGCTGAGCAGAAGGAATATTGCCGCAAGCGCGATTACCGCACGAATCTTTCCGCCCTTCTTGCCCCAAGCGATAAGGCTTGAAAATACGTGTTCTTTCCGCTCCTCGGACATTCCGTTTCTGCCTGTAAACAGCGTCAAAAACAGGATCGTAAACAGCATAACGGATCCAATCACGATAAGACACATTCCTGCCGGAGCTGCGCCTGTGCCGGGGTTTTTATCGGAAGTACTCGGCGCAGTGTCCGCGGGCGTATTTGCGGACGCGTTCTCACTATAAGCCAGCGCGTAGGTTGAGAATTTGTCGGTTTCTACAGTCAATGTAGCCGGATCGTTGTCCAAATCGGAAAGCACGGTAGTTTCACCGTTATGAACGCGTATCAGCACAAACTGTCTATTGCTGCCGCGGAGATCTTCTGGAACGTCTATCGTGATCGTTATAGACTTGGTTATCTGCGTTAGCTTAGTTTCAACCCCTTGAACGATTTTGTACAGATTAATTTCAAAATACTTTCCGAGTCTCAGTTTCGCCGAGCCGTTCAAAGCCGTTTCAACATTCGCTTTGTCTTCGTTGGAAACGATTGCTGAACCGTCCTCCAGTTTAAGCACGATCCTAATATCTTCGCCATTCTTCGCGGATTCGCGCTCTTCGGGAGTTAGCACCGTTTCGGCAAGCGTTTCTGTCGGAGTGACGATCTCCGCATTCGGAATGTTGTCTCCGGTCTGCGTCTCCTTGGAAATATTTCCGATGTTGTTCGGTTTGCTCGTGTCATCGGGTGTGCTCGTGTCATCGGGCTTGCTTTTATCATCGGGTGTGCTCGTGTCATCGGGTGTGCTTGTGTCATCAGGTATGCTCGTGTCATCAGGTATGCTCGTGTCATCGGGTGTGCTTGTGTCATCAGGTGTGCTCGTGACATCGGGCTTGCTTGTATCATCGGGTGTGCTCGTATCACCGGAGTTTCCACCCGTTGCGGGAATAGTTACGGTGCGTATTACATAACCGCAAACAGTACAGCTATATGTCCTTGTTCCCGTTTTCGTTGATGTCGGAGCGACAGTCACGACTCCGCCATTTTCAGTATGATCGGCAACCTCAGATTTCTCACCGCATTGGCACTCGTGCCAATGACTTGTCGCGTCCGACTTCCAATCCTTGCCATAGCTGTGAGTATGCGAAAGCTCGGCTATCGGCTCAGTTTTGGTCGCTCCGCAAACGCCGCAAGTGTATGTCTTAACGCCTTTCGCGGTTTCTGTGGGTTCGGTCGTTACAACGCCGCCGTTCCATTCGTGAGCCGCCTTGTCTAATTTAACGCCGCATTTTTGACAGTTCTTCCAATGATTTGCGTTGTCGGATTGCCAATCGCCGCCGCTGTGACCCTCTGCGAGAATTGTTTCCTCTCTCTGATGTCCGCAGATACTGCAAGTATATGTTCTTTTGCCGTTTGCCGTGCAAGTCGGAGCTTGTTCATTGACGGTTTCATCGTGCGCGCCCTCGTTGGTTTTTTTGTGGCATACCGTACACTCATTCCAATGGCTGTTATCATCGGACTTCCAATTTTCGCCATAGTTATGCCCGGTCGCGGGGATATTTTCGGTTTTCGTTTCGCCGCAGTCACAGATAAACTTCCTTGTGCCGTTTTCTTCGCAAGTCGCCGCCTTTGTCACCGTGCCGTTATCCCACGAATGTGCGGCGGGACTGTCCTTTGCGTCACAATTCGCGCATTTGTGCCAATGCTGCGTTCCGTTGTGCTGTACCACCGTGAAACTATGCGGTATCATCACTATAGTTACGGCGGTCAGCGTGGTTTCGTTATTGCCGTTCTCGTCCGAAAACAGTTTGTGGCAGCCGGTGCATACCCAGTACTCGCTGTTGCCGCTTTCCGTACAACTCGGGGCTTTCGCGTTGACCTTGGAAAGTTTGTGCGTGTGACCCAGCGCGGGAGTGATAACGTGTTTGCAGATCGTGCAGACTTCCGCGTCATATTCCGTTGCCTGACCGCTTGATGTATGCGCAACTTTATCTTTTATCTCGGTGCAGCCGCTGTTTGTGCATTTATGCCAGTGGTATGTGTCGTCGCTTGTCCATTCATTGCTCCAGTTGTGTCCTATTGCGGAAATCGTCACGCTTGCCTTATCGGTTTCGGTCGTGCCTTTCTCGTCTGAGAACAATTTGCCGCAGGTGCATGTCCAGTACGCAATGTTGCCGCTCTCCGTGCAGGTCGCCGCCTTTTCGGGAACAACGGTGAGCTTATGCGTATGAGGGAGCTTCGCAATTTCCTTGCCGCTTGCCACAGTATAGGTCTTATTCGTTGTTGCAGTATATTTTATATTGTAATATACATAACCCTCCGCGTCCTCCGTTGCCGCGGTTACCTTGAAATCGCTGACGGTTACGCTGATTGTATTTTTCGGCAGTCCCTCTCGCTCCATTGCAGCTTGTACAGCCGCCGTCGCCGCGTTTACTATGTCGCTCGATTTTGTGTCGTTCGTTTCGGTCAAGTTATTCAGAGCCGAACTGCCCGCATTATGGGCGATTTCAAGTATAGCGTCATAGGTGCGTGCCACGCAGTTCGTGCCAACGGTCGCCGGTTTGAATTCGGATGCGTTTGTTCCCGAAAGCATGTATTTCGCAAACGTAAGGTTCGCCATGTCGGTCTTTACGATAACGTCCTTATACTTTAAGTCGGGTATTGTAATATAACAATATAATGCCAGTTGGTTCCGTGCGTCGCCCGTTGCCGTCACGCCGTTTGTTGAGCAAATATACAGTGAGGCATTGCCGATCGGCTTAGCATTCGCGATCGTCACACAGGAGTTCGCGTTTCCGTCGTTGCAGACATGATAAGTTCCTTCTTTCGTTATATATGTGTTGTTTAACGTTACTTTGCCCGCCTTATCAGGACGTATGTAGATCTCGCAGCTCTTGTCGCCGCCGTTGTCTTTTTTTCCTCCAATAGAGCCGCCGTTGAGTATGCACGTTCCGTCTGAGGATATCGACGCGCCCGTGCCACCCTTGCAGCGTGTTATTGTGCCGCTGTTCATGACAAACGTACCGCTCTCTCCCGTCCAGACCGCGCCGCCGCTCTGCTCAGCTTCACAGTCCATTATACAGCCGCCGTTCATAGTAAAGGTTCCGTAAACGGAAACAGCGCCGCCGCAGGCAGTCTCGCCGTCATTGTGAAGATAAACGCATTTGCCCATGGCGCTGCCGTCATTGCCTTTTGTTATACTGTCCGATATTTTTTGGTTGTTTCCATCGTACCAGTGATTATTTGATTTGCTTTTTATAAGAGCATTAAGATTATTCAAACCGCTCTTGTCGTTGAATGTGCCGCTTATTCCGGCTGTTCCGCCGTAAAATTGACAATTTTCAAGCTCCGCCTTACAATATTCAACTTCTTCGTAATTAAGTCCCGCCTTCAATCCGATAAACGTAACATTGTTCGCAATCAGTTTCGAATTACCATGTCCATCCACATGTTTTGCGCCAATCAAGTACATTCCTTTGCTATCTGCTGCTGTGCCGCGCACAACAACATCGTTTAAAGTAAGAGTTGTAGTTTCAGTGCCGTAGTCATATATTCCGTCATAAGTACCTTTGATCAAGCCGCCTGCCCCATTTATTGTTATATTGGCATTAGTGCTGACGTTGGACATCCCAAGGCAATTCACACAGACAAAATTTTAACGTAGTCATCGGCAAAATTTGCCGAAAAGACGCGTGCAAATTCTATGAATACATGGTCTAAGCAGCCGCTGAATAATTATCGCTTTGCGATTAAAAAGTTGAACCGAACCGGTAAAAACGTACATAGGCAAAAAAGACCTCCCGTGCTATAATTCCACCGAGGTAATTTTTTCGGCATCTTCTTTGTATACCAAGGCTCTCTGTCACATCAAATAATCTTAGCGGCGGACTTTCCGTACTTGGTAATGACAACATCCTTGGTTAAGTGATAATTGCGTGAAGGATTGCAAAAACTCAAAAATAAATTGACCCCGTGTCTTATGGACGGCATGAGCATGGGCAGCGCGTCGACGTTTATGATAACGGGTCCTGCCACGAAAATCTCTAATCTCGGCGCACTGAAGATCGTCCTCGGCGTTAAACGGTTTATTCTGTACATCGCGTATGTTATGGTGTTCTCGCTGCTTTGCGGGCTTGTTGTAAATATTGTTGTTTTATAACAAATGCGAATATGCTGCAATATATAATAGCGGCGGTGATAGCATCGGATATATTGTAATAATTGATTTTGCCGATTAAAATGATTCGATAAAGAAAAGCAGCGTTTTTCTCCGCTGCTTTTCTTTATCGAAATCGAATATTTTGTGCGTATTGATTTGATCGTCAAATCTTAAATACATCTATAAGTTCTCTCAGTATAGACGCCTGAGCCGAAAGCTCCTCGGACGCGGCAGCGGATTGCTCCGCCGTTGCAGAGTTAGTCAAAACCACACTGGAGATCTGTTCAATACCCGTTTTTATGCGTTCAATCATACCTGCCTGTTTTTCGCTTGCCTCTGCAATTCCCTTGACAACCTCCTCAACGCCAATTGCGCGTTTTTCAACGCCGCCCAACGCCTCAGCCGTGCTGTTTGCAATGCTTGAACCATTTTGAACCGCATCCAAAGACTGCTGAATGAGAGCTGTTGTGTTTTTGGCTGCTTCGGCGGATTTGGAGGCAAGATTTCTTACCTCGTCGGCTACTACGGCAAAGCCTTTTCCCGCTTCGCCGGCTCTTGAAGCTTCAATAGCCGCATTGAGAGCGAGAATATTTGTTTGGAAAGCAATGTCCTCGATGGTTTTGATTATATCTCCTATATGCTTTGAAGTTTCGTTAATGCTTGTCATAGCTTTGTTCAGACTGGACATTTCTTTGGTAACGGTATTCATATACCCTATAGATTCCTCGGCAAGCTTGTTGGCACTTTCACAATTTCCGTAATTTTCCTGAACCTCGGTTGTGATAACAGCTATCCTCGAGGCAAGCTGCTCTATCTCGGAAGCTTGCTCCGTAGCGCCTTGAGACAAAGCTTGTGCGCCCGCAGACACCTGATCGGCGCCCGACGTTACTTGATCCGCAGAAGTGTTTATTTGAGCGATCGTGTCTCTGAGCTTGCTGTTGATGCTCTTAACATGGCTGAGCAGATTTTCAAAATCTCCGACGTAGTATTTCGAGCCGATATCGGTATCGACGCTGAGGTCTCCGTCAGCCATGGCTTCAAGAACGCGTCCTATATCGCCAATCATACCATTTAGACTATCAACCACCGTATTGGTAGCTATGGCTAGTCTGCCGGCTTCGTCATCACGTTTAATATCCGGTATGCTACTTTGCAAATCGCCGTTTGCCAACAATTCGATTCTTTCCGTGCAAATACGAACCGATTTTCCTATGCCCGTTCCAAGCTTTATGGAAACGATCGCGGCAACAGCGACAGTAACAACTACTACTATAATAGTGATTACAATACCTTTGATCGTGTCGCTGAGGAAATCGGACGAAGGAGAGTATACTGCAAGCGACCAACCGTCGGAGCCGACTATGGGACTGTATCCCATAAGCTTTTTCTCCCCTTTGAGCGTGTATGACTTAAACCCGGATTCTCCTGCAATCATTAATTTATGTACAGAAGCAAGGTCATCGTATCCATCTTCCTTAAGAGAAGAATCCTGTGCCGATTGACTGATGTTTTCCTGATTCAAAACCAGACTGCTGTCAACATCCGCGATAGTGTAGCCGTCTTTATCAATTATATATGCGGAGCCGTTTTCGCTGACGTGTATGCTTCTTACAATATCGTTTAGAAAATCTTCATCGGGAACGATATAAACGCAGCCAACCGGTTCGGTGTTTGCAAGACCGTCTTTCCATAAGGGAGCGGCAACGATAACTGTAATTTTTCCGGTCACCTTTGAAATAAGCGGAGAAGAAATATAGGGTTGTCCATTCATAGCTTGCTTAAAGTATTCACGGTCCGCATAATTGTTTCCGTCAATGCCGTCTCCGTTTGTATCAATAAGATTACATCTTTGCAGACCATACTTCTGGGTATGGTTGTCAAGTATCTCTTGCTTGTTTTCCAGAGACGAACTTTCATCTGACATTCTTTTTTATCATGCCTAACTCAGTCGCGATATTTGAGTAGGCTTGAAGTTCCCACTGAACACGGCTGGCAGAGAGCGTGGCTGTCTCTTGAAAATTCTGCTTGACCATTGACATTGTGGAACTGTAATTAAGCACACTTGCGAGACCGCCCAAAAAGAGCAGTGAGATAACGGTCATAATAATGATCGTGTAATAGATTTTTTTGCCTATTGATTTCATAGATATCCCTCCCAAAAAATGTAAAAAGTGCTTTTATTCCGAACCGTTAAAACGCGCTTTGTTTGCAATTTCCGGGAGAACAAGCGTGGTTTCCGCTTCACAATATTAGTGCTTTATTTAATTGTAGCACATTATTGTTAATTTGTCAATAGAAAAAAAATAATTATTACAAACCTGCAAAAAACAACGGAAATGTTCTGCAAACCGAGTACGGATCTTTCAAAGCAAACGGTTGTCTTTCCACGGCATTGCGCGAATAATATTGACAAAAAACAAATGATGAGTTATAAATGAAAGCAGTGATTGGACTGACGAAAACCTCCTACTATAATAACGCTTCTTCGAGCAAACCAAAAGCTGCTCAAATTTATTCAAGTATGTAAATTTGTTTTTATGGGTATCACTTTTAGTCAGCAAAGACGATTTATTTTAATTGATAATGTACAATTTCGGTAATGGAAGCGGTTTACGAGGTTTATAGCCTCTCCGATATGCGCCAAACGCACAAATGCGGGGGCGTACGGTACAAAATGCAGACTTGCCGAGCGGCAATAAACCACATTGCCCGCAGTCAAAACCATAATTGTCAATTTTCAATTGTCCATTATCAATTGAAAAGGT
>CANRFR010000043.1 GCA_947629945.1 uncultured Clostridia bacterium
CTATTATTTTTGCTTTTTTCATAAACTTTCATCACTGCTTTTGGCTTTGTGTTGCATTTACTTTTGCATTTGACGTTCAAAATACAGTATAAGCAGTTCAAAAATTGACACGCATTTAAGAAAAACGCTACAGTTGTATAAAACGCGACAAATGGCATTATAGAGCCGTTTGTCGCGTTCTTTATATACATACCGTTTAAGCGGTTAGAGCATATCAAAAAAAGGTGATAACACTTTAGTGTAATGAGTGTGCTTAGGACTTCAAAGACTATGCACAGAGTTTAAGGCTAGAAGAACTATATGGTGACGAGTATGCTCACAAAGCTTCAAAGACTATGCACAGAATTTAAAGCTAGAAGAACTATGTGGTAACGGGTATGCTCAGTGTGCTTCACCACTACATATAATATAATTTTTCCACTTGTATCTAAACCGTAAAGGTATATAGAACAGTACCCTTCACAACAAAAGGATATCAGCTGAAATGAGTTCAGAGTTAATGAGAACAGATGTTTAATGAAATGGAATGTTTGGCAACACAAAGGCACTTAGATGATGATTTATTATAAATTGATATTCAAAATACAGTACTGTGATTTTTGTGCAAATATAACAAAAATGCGGTATAAGCAGTCCAAAAAATTGAGACGCATTTGAGAAAAACACCACAGCTGTACAAAACGCGATGAATGGCTTTATAGAGCCGTTTGTCGCTTGCTATGTATATGACGTTTAAGCAGTTAGAACATATCAAATGTACAGTGTTAATAACCGAAAAGTACATAGTGTGATTTTGTTGAGCATAAGGTAGAATGGCATAGAGAACATTGAACAAATATGTAAACATAAATAATATCCGTTTAGCTATGTTATGAAAAAATTGTGAGCAAAGGATAACAAGATGTGTGAAGACAGCTAAAAATCCATTCTCTTTTTTCAAAATAGGCATCTGGACGAACAGTGTCGTAATACGATAGTGTAATTCAGATATCGAAAGGAGACTATCGTATGAAAATAACCGTTACTCATTCAAGGCTCACGGATAAGGACAAGGAACGGTTCGTGAACGACGTGACAAGGCGAATGTTGGAGATAATAAAAGAACGGAAAAAAGAGGAAATTCCCATAGCAAAGGGTCTTGACAAGAATGGCAAAAAGCGGTATAATCCCCGACAAAATTACGAGAGGAGTAATTAAAGTTGGTAGCGATCTATTGCAGAAAATCGGTCGATAAGGTAGACAGCACAAGCATTGAAACTCAAATCGACTTTTGCAAAAGGCTGATAATGCCTGATGAGAGCTTTGAGGTTTATTCCGACAGGGGCTACAGCGGCAGTAATACCAACCGCCCCGACTTCCAAAGGCTTATGGCTGACGTGGAGCAAGGTGCGGTGTCAAGGGTCATCGTTTACCGTATCGACAGAATAAGCCGTTCCGTTCTTGACTTCGCGAACATTTACGGGCAGTTGGAAAAAAATAAGGTCGAGTTTGTTTCGGCAACGGAGCAATTTGACACGTCAACGCCTATGGGAAAAGCAATGCTACAGATAATTATGGTCTTTGCGGAGCTTGAACGCAAGACGATACAGCTTAGAATTACCGATAACTTCTATGAGAGAGCGAAAAAGGGCTTGTTCCTTGCGGGCAAAGCTCCGATAGGCTACAAGAAGATACCGTTTACGATAGCGGGCGTGAAGTCGCATATTCTTGAAGAGGATATTGAAACAAGCGGTATTGTGAGATTTATCTACAAAGAATATCTTGAGGACGGCTCGTCAATGGGGCAAATCGTAAAGTACCTCAATTCTCCCGATTGTGAATTACATTCGCCCGTGAAATTCACCAATATTTCCATTATGAGAATACTTTCCAATCCCGTTTATGTCCGCGCCGACGCCGATGTTTACAGCTACCTGAAATCAAAGGGCGCGGTAATGCACAACGATATTGAAGAATTTGACGGCATACACGGCTGTACGATATATGGCAGGCGCAAGGAGAAAACGCAAAGCAAGTTCAAAAATCTTGACGGGGAGCATATTCAGCTCAATCTGCACGAGGGGTTTATTTCCTCCGAGGATTGGCTGTGCGTTCAGAAAAAAATGGAGAACAACAAAGCTATCAAAAACAGCGGCAGAGGGAAAAACAGTTGGCTGTCGGGACTTATCAAGTGCGGTTATTGCGGCTTGGCTGTCACGGTGGTGAACGGTCAGCGCAACGGCAAGCGATATGTTTACTGCAACGGACGAAAGAACAATATCTGCCATGAAAGAAAATCTCACGCGACCTTTGACGACCTGGAGCAAGCCGTTGAAAGCGTTCTGATGCCGCATATCGGCGAGTTCAAATACAATTTGGCGGAAAAAGAGGACGAAAACAACGCAAAGCTAAACGAGCTTAAAATACGGCAAGCGAAAATAGATGAAGAAACAAGCTCTGTCGTTGAGCAATTTGTGAAAGCAAGCGATACAATGCAAAAATATCTTAACGGCAAGATAGAGGAGCTTGAAAAGCGCAAAAGAGAGATAGGCGAGGAGATACTTGAACTCACAACGCAAAAGCCGCTAGACATAGACTTCAAGCAGATAAAGGCGTTTACCGATGATTGGGATAATCTGGATACGGAAACCAAAAAGCAGATAGCAAGACTGTTCATAAAGCAAATTACATACACAGATGAAGAACTCAACATTGAGTTTATCATATAGCTGCGTATGGATTTAACTTTTGTAACGTTTACTGACCGCAAAGACCGTATGAGTATGGCGCACGGATTGGAAGTGCGCGTGCCGTTCTGCGACTACAGACTTGTGGAGTACGCATACAATATCCCTACGGAGTTCAAAAACTACCGCGGACGTGAAAAAGGATTAGTCAGACACGCAATGGAGGGATTATTGCCGGAACACGTTTTGTGGCGCAAAAAATCTCCATATCCCAAAACACATAACCCTAATTATCTCGCGCTGCTGAGCAAAAAGCTGCGGAAACTTCTCGAAAGCGGAGAATGTCGGCTGACAGAGATAGTAAATGCGGATAAGCTGCGTGAAATGCTCGACACAAACGGCGCTTCATTCACTAAAAACTGGTACGGGCAGCTTATGACCGTGCCGCAGATCTTCGCGTACTTTTTACAGATAGAAGCGTGGATGAGACGGTATGATGTCGAGGTGCGGGATTGACTTTTCGGAAAAGCTGCGGTATAATAATATTGAGGTGATATTATGCCATTTGTTGTGAACAATGCTCAAATGAAAGCCGCAGAAACCGAATGTAACGCGCGCTTCATATCCTATTCCCAAATGATGCTGAACGCGGGAAACGCCGTGGCGGAGCGTATTCTTGAAAACAGCGCTCCCTGCTCTGCCGTTATTCTTTGCGGCGCGGGAAATAACGGCGGTGACGGCTTTGTGATAGCAGCACGGTTGCTTGAAAAAGGATACAAAATACGTGTTATCCTGTTAAACGGTGAACCGCGTACAGACTGCGCCCGCGAGTATTTTGAAAAACTCCCCGCAGAATGCGTACACTTGTTTTCCGAGGAAGAACAAAACTGCCTAACGTGGGTACAGAATACCAAACTTGTCGTGGACTGCGTATTCGGAACGGGCTTTCACGGAAAACTGCCCGAAAACGCGGCAAAGCTCTTTAAAGCCGCGAATGAGCGTTCCGTACGCGTTTCCGTAGACGTTCCAAGCGGCGTAAATTCCGATACGGGAGAGTTCGACGAACGCTGTTTCAAACCCACGCATACTTACGTCCTCGCAGCGTTCAAAAAGGGCTTGTTAACACCCCGGGCTATGGAACTGTTGGGGAATTTTGAATTGCTCGACATCGGGATAAACGCAAGCTGTTATAAAAACATCGAAGCAATTATCGCTGCGGATAGTTCGCGCGGAATACTGCCGCACCGCTCAAATATATGCCATAAGGGCACGTTTGGCAGATTGCTGAATGTCGCCGGCTCTCTGCAATGCTCGGGTGCCGCAGTAATGAGCACCCGAGCGGCTTTGCGGAGCGGCGTGGGACTCTGTACGCTTGCCGCGCCCGTCTCGACCGTCAAAGCGCTTTCGGGAAAACTCGTCGAAAATACGTTTCTGCCGCTTCCCGAAACTGCCGACGGCTTTGCGGACAAAAACGCTTTTGAAGCAATCGCGGACGTTCTTCCGAAAATGAGCGCGGTCTCGATAGGCTGCGGATTGGGAAACAGCGAAAACACGCTAAAACTTGTCGAATATGTTATAAAAAACGCTGATTGTCCGATAATTATTGACGCGGACGGAATAAATTGTCTTTCGGCGAATATAGATATACTAAAGGAACGGACAGGCGATACGGTCATAACTCCTCACCCGCTTGAATTTTCGCGTATAAGCGGAATGACGGTTGACGAGATACAAGCCGACAGAATAGCGGCTGCGAAACTTTTTGCCCGTAAATACGGTGTTACCGTGCTGCTTAAAGGCGCGTGGTCGGTAATTTCGGACAACGCGGGCGACGAGGTTGTTGTAAACCCAACGGGCAACTCCGCGCTTGCCAAGGGCGGCTCGGGCGATGTACTAACGGGAATGATAGGCGCTCTGCTCGCTCAAGGTGTTGACGCTTATCAAGCAACGGCGTGCGCAGCTTACTGTCACGGTTACGCGGCGGAGATGGTCTCTCAGGAAAAGTTTGCGCCGTGCGTTTTGGCAAGCGATATTATTGAAGCCTTGCCTAGGGTCTATGCAAAGCCGTTCCTTTAATATCTTATTGGAGGAACACCGAATTGTTTAAAGTCAAGAAATTATGCGCGGCTCTCGTGACGATAAGCACGATGTCGCTTTGCGGCTGTAAAGCGAATCTGCCGTTTACCCGGAAAACGCCAAATTTTAACAGTACCTACACGGTCAACGCCGATATAACGTTTGACAAGCTGAAAGCAAAAGCGGAGCTTACGCGCTACGGCGAGAGCGACTGGGAATTTAAATTCACCGAGCCAAAAAGTCTGAACGGGCTTTCTATACAATTAAAGCCCGAGGGCTACTCGGCAACACTGGGCGGTTTACTGTTCAGTGCGGAAGAAAATTCCGTTTACACGGACGCTCCACAGATAGTCGCGGACGCCGTAAAACTGCTGTCGGGCGTTTCGGACGACAAGCTGTCGGTCTCCGACGGCGTTATCACTTTTTCCGAGGACGTGGACGGAAAACGTGTAACGTTGACCGCGGACGAAAGCACAGGCAGCCTCATTTCGCTGAAATGCCCGGGTGCAAAACTCTCGGTGAATTTCACCAAACAAAAACCCTTTACGCCAAATCTTTCCGAAAGCGGCGGCGTAATTGACGAGAACGCGGAATAAATTATACGGCTCCATTGAATAAGCGGAGCCGTTTTTTATTTGATTTTTTTGAGAATTTCGCTCTGCTCGGACAGTTCCCGTTCTGTTGGAGAGATATCTGCGTAACGCACCTTGCTATAAACTTCGGAAAAGCCACCTAGTTCCTCTCCAAATTCGCACTCGCCCTTTTCACGATGAACGGTTACGGTATCGGACAACTCGGGCGAATGTTTTGTGCGGCGCAGTCTCGCCAAAAACAACGCATACCCCAAACGATACTTACGAGACGAAGAACGTTCACGCGAATACTGCCGTGAAAGCTCCCGTTCCGCTTTCTTTAACGACCTTGGAGTGAGCCTTTTCGCATTGCTCAGCGTTATCTCGTCCGAAAACGGCGCATCGGAAATCTTGGCGCGGCTTTTGAAAAGCGGCGCAAAAAGACGCTTTATCACATTCAGGATATGCTTGCGGAACGCGATAATAAAAATCACCAGCGTCGTCACAATTATAACGGTCGATATCTCATCGGATACGCCCGTGTCGCTCGGAGGGAGCATATCGCCCAAAGACCCGCTATCGGTCGGTTCTTTTTTGATATCGGGCGGTGTTTCGCTGCCAAAATCGGGCGAGCAGCTCGACATCATATCCGAAATAAGTATCCCCGCACGAACAAACGTCGCAATAACAGTCTTCAACAGTGCGCCAAGCGGTTTGGCAAAAATGAACAACCCCAAAGTCACCGTGAAAATTCCCGTCACGAGCAGCGCGTTATATCCGCGAAGCCCCACGGGCAGCACGGCTTTGCCGTTCCCCCGCTGTTTTGTGCAGACGTCGACGTTTTTCTGGTTGAATATCAGCGCAGTCAGCAGAGCTATTACCGCAAATCCCGCGCAGAGTATATATCCCCCGACAGATCTCAATTCGCTTTTATTTGACATCGCCAGTGCCGCCATAGCGAACACCGACATAATGGTATACAGTATAAATTGAAAGCTCGTAAAAATCTCGGAATAGGTCTTTCCCGCCGTTATCGCGGCGCAAACATAAACGATGATACCTGCGGGCAGTATAAAGACATACACGGCGGGGTTCGGTTCAAACAAAACGCCCAGTGTGATAAACGCCGCCGTCGGCAGCACAAAGCCCATCTTTTGCAAAAAATTCCACAGCGGCTCAAGCTTTTTCGGAAGTTTCGAACTTTTTTTGAGACTGTTTATTAAAACTCCAATCAGCACTCCGAACGCCAAAAACATCGCCCACACTCCAAAAGCCGCGGCAAAATGCCACGCCGTCCAGCCGCCCATTCCCATCGAATCAAACAGCACCGCGAAAGGAAGCAGCGCGGCAAGCTGTCCCAAATACGCCAGAACTTTAAGCGCTCCGTGCTTTACGGTCACCGCATCTCACCGCCTTTCGATACTCTGGGGATATTCACCACCTCGACTGTCGGCGGAACAAATTCATCGCCCTCCGAAAGCCCCGTTGTGAAAATCTTGCAGCATTTTCCTTTTGCCGCAAGTCCGTTTAGCTGCGTGCCGATTTTCTCCGAAACGAACGGAGTTATCAAAATAACGTCCGTAATATCGTTATAATCGAGCTTTGCGAAAAAATCGTCCATTCGCTCTCCACAGAGCGGTTCAAGTTCCGCAAGCCTGCGAAGTATCTCCAAAGTATGTTCGCCGCCGCTTGCCGCGGGGATCAGCAGGTTCTCCGAACAATTTGCCGCAAACGCACATTCCGCGCCCATATTTTGGCAATAATCAAGCATGAACGCCGCAGACTTTATCTGTAAATCCAACGTGCGCTCAGAAACCGATTGGCAATACGCCGCTCCCCGCTGCAAATTAAGCATTATCAGCACGCGGCGCTCCGTTGTGAACTCGTTTTGATACGCCATTATCTTGCCCGTGTGCGCCGTCTGTTTCCAATGAATACGGTTCATCGGCTCACGACCCGTATATTCCCTCGCGCCGCTTATCATAAACGGGTCGGGCAGCATAAACCGCCGCACTTGCATATTTCCGATAAACAAGTCTCCCGACATCGCGCCTGTTTCCATATCGGCGGGCGTTGGCAGTACGCGCACGCTGTCAAACGTCTTGAATACCTTAGTCTGCTTGGCAAGTCCAAACAAATCGCTTATTGTCAGAGTTGCGTTCTCAATCGTCATAATACCGCGCTTTTCGCAGCGAACGCGCCAAACCCTTTTACACTTACGATAACCGCGCAGCACAAAAATTCCCGAAATCAGCCCGCGCTGCTCGTTGTCTTCATTCCGAATGGTCTGCTGACCTTTGAACGTCAAATACGGCGAACAGCTTATCTCGCTTCTCGCCCATACGAGCGGTAAGCGTTTCGCGTTCTCTATCTCTTCAACGATCTCAATTTCGTCGCTTTCGTAAGCCTCTGGCGTGCTTATGCTTATCTTATATGTAACGTTCTTAAAGCCGAGCTTTTCATACAAGAAAAACTGCCCGACAAGAACCGCCGCAACTATCAGCGCCATTGCGATAAGCTCCATAATACTTCCTCCAAAGGCTTACTCCGTCGGTACGGGAGTGCTGTCAAGTATCTGCTTTAAAACGTCCTCACCCGCGCCGTCCCGTGAATACCCCTTATATATCAGCCTGTGAGGAACCACGTACGGCGCAGCTTTTTTTACATCCTCGGGAGTGGCGTAAGTTCTGCCGTCAATAGCCGCGAGAGCGCAGCTCATTCGCTTTAACGCAGCCGCACCTCTTGTGGAAAGTCCAAGCTTTATCGAGACGTGCTTTCGCGTAGCCGCCGCCAAATCCGCTATATATCCGCAAACAACATCATTTGCCTTGCACTCGTTGACCTCTTTTTGCGCGTTTAAAATATCCTCTTTCGAGCAGACAGCCGCCAACCGCTCTTCCGCCCCAAAAGAAGCCGCGCCGCCAATGACCGCTATCTCCTCTTCCCTGTCGGGATATCCCAGCGCCAGTCTTATCATAAATCTGTCAAGCTGAGCCTCGGGCAGCGGATAAGTTCCCTGAATTTCGGCGGGATTTTGCGTTGCTATTACGAAAAACGGCGCGTCCAGACCGAAAGTCTCGCCGTCAATTGTAGTTTGGTGTTCTTCCATACACTCCAACAGCGCGGACTGCGTGCGCGGAGTGGCACGGTTTATCTCGTCCGCAAGCAGAATGTTCGTGAATACCGCGCCGCGTCTCAACACGAACTCCTGCTCCTTGGCGTTATAGAAATTTATGCCCGTGATATCGCTCGGCAAAAGGTCGGGCGTGAACTGTATACGCTTGAACTCTCCGCCGACCGACTTCGCAAGCGCGCGCGAAAGCAAAGTCTTTCCCGTGCCGGGCACGTCCTCAAGCAGAACGTGCCCGCCCGCAAACATCGCCGCGCACACGAACCTTATCTTCTCGTCCTTGCCGCGAACGGCTTTGGAGATGTTTTCAACAAGCTTTTCCGCTAATTCCTTTACCATAATTTTCTCCCATTATTTTCAGAAAAATTTCCAATCGTAACGCTTATCGCTTCATATTATAATTTTACCATACTTCGTTCAAAATTACAAGAGGAATACGCCAAAAAATTTATAGCTTGTGTTCATAGGATTTGTGCGAGGATTTTCGATCAGATTTTACCGCTGACAAGGCAGAATTTCGCGGGCTTGCTGTCTGCAAGTCAAGAAATTTTAACGCAGTCAGCGGTAAAATCTGCCGAAAAGACGCGTGCAATATCCTATGAATACATGTTCTTAAACACAATTATCTGTTTTTTTATTTGATCTTTCAAAAACGATTATTGTCGAAATTAAGCAAATTACGATGAATAAAATTTCTCAAAATGGCAGACAATACATCTATCATACGCGGGAAAAGCCGAACTTTTATTTTCCGCAGCTAAAACATACGCATCGGAAAACTAACGGCGTCACCCGAATAAAAAATAAAATATCTGGAGGAATTAATATATGAAAGCAACCGGCATTGTCCGCAGAATAGACGACCTTGGAAGAATTGTTATACCGAAAGAGATCCGCCGCACTATGCGGATACGCGAAGGCGACCCGCTTGAGATCTACGTAAATCCCGACGGCGAGGTGATATTCAAAAAATACTCGCCTATAGGCGAGATAAGCACGACGGCTTCTCAGTATGCCGACGTTCTGTCAAAGGTCGGCGGCAGACCCGCCGTCATTTGCGACAGAGACCACGTTATCGCAGTCTCGGGAATAAGCAAGAAAGAGGTCATAGAGCGCCGCGTTTCGGGGTCATTGGAGGATCTTATTGAACAGCGAAGATCGTATGTTCTCAAAGACAATGATCAACAGCGCTTCAACCCCATTGAGGGCGTTGACCGCTACGCCGTGGCTTGCTCGCCTATAGTTGCGTCGGGAGACGTGAACGGCGCGGTCATTATGCTCAGCTCCGACAACGACGGCGGCGGCGAGACCGCGACCGCGGAGCAATCCGCGCTTGTGCAAGCGGCGGCAATGTATTTCGGAAAACAAATGGAAGAATAAACAAAAACGCTCCATTGCCTTGGCTTTGGAGCGTTATATTTTATGTATTCGCAGCGTTCTCCGTCACGTTCTCCAATGGAGCGCCGGTTTTTGCCGAAACGCTGTAGCGGCTGACGTTTACATAAGTCTCGCCGTCAACCTGAAGCGGAGTGGAACGGTCAAATTCTACCGAAATGTTGCGTCCCGTTAAAACGTCCACCATATCTTTATGGCGAATATGCTCTCCCTTAAAAATGGACGGGAACACAGTCAGCGTTTTAAGTTTGCTTTTACAATGGAAAACTACCGTGGTAAGCAAATGCTTGGGATTCAATCTGTCCTGCATAGGAGCTATCGCCATTCCTCCGCCGTAGTAGCGTCCGTTCATCGTGGGAGCCAGCCACACATTCTCGTATTCCCGCTTTACGCCGTCCACAATAACGGTCGCGCTGCGCGGCTTAAAGTAAAACAGCATTCCTTTCACCGCGATGGACGCATAGTTGATCGGCTTTGTGGACTGCTTTTTCAGTCTGTCGCCCTCTTCGCAGCAATAGCCGTCAATGCCATACCCTATACCGTTGAAGAAAAGTATCCTCTTGCAGCCGTTGACCGAAACCGATGGCAAATCTTTTAAGTAATCATTCATCAAAATTATGTCGTCGCTGTTTTTTTCCTTGATATCGGTACAGAAATCATTTCCGCAGCCTGTGGGGAAATAATATATCGGACGTTCGGGCACTCGCCCGCCAAACTTATTGATGATGAAATGAATAGTTCCGTCGCCGCCTGCTATAATTATCTTATCGCTTTCGGGCGTTGAATTTATAAACTCATGCAAATCTATTCTGGTAAAGTCTACAAACTTTATCTCATCACTCTTTGCCGAGTTCAAAAAATAGACTATCTTTTTCGCGTTATTTTCCCCATGACGGTTATCCGCAAGCGGATTAAACAAAACAATTGTCAAATTAATCACGCTCCTTATATTTTTCCAAGTTGTTCTGCATAATCGATTTTATCTTCGGCACAAACTCAGTGGTTTTTTCACTGCCGATCTCGGTAACTTCTAAAATGTCGATATAAATATGCGTTTTACGAAAAGGAAAATTTTTATGTATCTTTTCTGTTCCGCAAATCGTGGAAACCACAACGGGACACCCCGACTTTGAAGCCGCTTTAAAGCACCCCGCCTTAAACTCCTGCAAATCGTAAGAAGTACCCCTGTGACCCTCGGGATAAACCCCTACGGAAGCCGCGCCCGAACTTATTAGCTCGGCAGCTTTCATAATAGACTTCACAGCCTTTTTCGGACTGTCTCGGTCTATTGATATGTAACAGCAGCGAGTCATCAAATGCCGTCCTATCGGTATCTTGAAGTTTGAGGGCTTCGAGATAAATACCAAAGGCTCTTTACGCAAAGCGACGCACTGCGCCATATTATCAAATCTTGACAAGTGGTTTGAAACAAATAAAAAACGTTTATCTTTCGGCAGCTTTTCCAACCCCGTAACGTGTATCTTCGCCCTTGCCGCCGAGCACACAAACCAATACGCGGCGTTCAGCAAAAAAAGATGAAACCGCGACGGTTTTTCATATTCCTTGCCGACGGGAACATAAAAACAGCAAAGCCAAAGCAAAAACCAAAAAAGCAGCGAAAAACCGACAACGCAGACAACAAAACTCACCGGCAATATCCATAACTGCACGGGCGAGACGATATTCAGCGCGGAAAAAACCGCCGCCGCGACAACGCTCAGCGCGATAATTATCGGCATTTATCGTCACCTCTTTTAACTTCAAGCGTATAACTCTTTCTTTATTATATCACATCTTACTTGATTTGTCCATACTTTTACACGGAAAATATCAAACTTTCATTATTTTGTCATCTTTGTGCATTAAAGCACATTTTGTAAATACAAGTTCTCAATTTCCGGCGAAAATCTGCGTCCAGTATTTTCTGCCGTTGCTTTCAAAACAGCCCACGCCAATCAAAGTAAAATCTGGATTTAAAATATTTTTTCTGTGACCATCGGAATTCATCCACGCGTTCATAACCTCTTCGGGTGTACTCTGACCCCAAGCAATGTTCTCGCCCGAGCGCATAACGCCGCTCAAACTCATAACATAATCCAGCGGCGAGGCACCATCCGGGCGCTCGTGCGCGAAATTACTTACGATCTCGGTGCTGCGAAGCTGTGCGTATTCGTTAAGATCGTTTCTGGCAGTAAGCGGAGCTATACCCTGCTTTGTACGCTCGGCGTTTACAAGCGTCACCACTTCATCGGCAAAATTGCCCGAGTCGCTCAATCTCGCAATAGTCTCGGTTCTGATTTCTCCGCAGCGTGTGCATTCGCATTGACGTTTTCCGGTTGATGTGGCGGTAGCCTCGGTTACAACCGACCAATTGCCCCAAGCATGACCCGTCGCACCGGTGTAATCGTCGTTATAAGAAAATCCGCAGTTTTTGCAGACATAGGTCGTATAACCGCTTGCTGTACAGGTAGGCGCCACCGTCTCGCCTTTGGAATAACTGTGCCCCAAGGCTTCGGTATAATTATCCATAGTCTTTGTACCGCAGCGCGTGCACTCATTGAGCGTGTAACCACCGTTCGTACAAGTAGGATTTACCACCGACTGCGTATAACTGTGTCCCAAAGCGTCCGTAAAGTTGTCGGTATAACGATTACCGCAGGAACAGGTGTAAACAGTGTACCCTTGAGTCTCGCAAGTTGGCTCGACGGTATTTGCGGTATAGCTGTGCTCGTGCTCACTTGACTCAGCGCTATTTGACGATGTTGACGAAACCGCAGAGGATGCTGATGAAGAAGAGGGAACTTGACCGCTTTCAGAGTTTATTTCCGAGACTGACGAATTTTGAGCCGTGCCTGCGGAAATATTTCCCGCCGAATTTACCGCGTCATTCGGTGCGCTTTGCGTAATTTTCGAGTTCTCCTCCGAAACGCTTGGCGTAACGATGTCCCGAACGTCGTTCGGCTTTTCCGATTTATTCGCGCATCCCGATAAACTCAAACAAACTGCGGCGCATAACCCTATCGAATATAATCTATGTAAATTCATAAAAACACCCTCCAAAAACATTGCTGTTTCCGAAAAAGGAAAACATATTCCCTTGCATAAATTTTATCACAATTTTTTTGATTTGTCAATAGTAAAAAAATAGGAAAACCTTTTCATCACGCTTTTTAATGAATTATTTCCGCGGAAACGTCAGAAAATACGAACTATATTTTTGTTATTCATTTAATTGTTTGATTTTTATTAAAAAAATGTCTAAAAACAGTTGAATTTTTTATCAATATGTGGTATTATATTAATAGCACTATAACTTTTTGTGCTGTAACACAAAAACAGTTGAAAGGATCATTTTTATGAAAAAGACCGAAGAAAAAAAGACGGCGGCAAAAACGGCGGCTAAAACTGCCGAGGCAAAGCCCGCCGTAAAACCCGCAGCAAAAACTACAAAGCCCGCAGCTGCTAAAAAGACTGCGACACCTGCTGCGGCTAAAAAGACCACTGCCAAAACGACTGCTAAAACCAAAGAAGCTCCCGTGACGGCGGCAAAAAAACCCGGAAGAAAACCCAAGCCCGTAACCATTGAGACGATTTGCGGTCTTGTGGAGAAGAAGATCGCAAAATTCAAGGCGTCCGCTATAAAGGAAACCGTTGCAGTTGACATCGAAGTCTGGGGTTTTGAGGATGGCTCCAATCACAAGATGTACATCGAGGTTAAGGACGGCAAGGCTTCCGTTATGCCGCACTCCTATGACGCAAAGGATTTCAGAGTTTCCTTGAGCTTTGCAAACGCCGTTGATTTCGCTAACGGCAAAATCACTCTGGCAGCGCTCCTTGAGGACAAGGATTTTTACGCTGAGGGCAATATTTCCGCTGCTGTAAAACTGGCAAAACTTTTCGATTAATTCAAAAATACCGTAAAAAATATCCCGAAGCCTTTTGGTTTCGGGATTTTTTTATTTACAGTTCTTTGATTTTTCGGCGCAGCACGTTCAAATCTATCGGCGGTGCCTCGCCGTCGTCGGTTTTTACGACAAGCGCGTTATTTTCAAAACGAACAAAATCAACGTCATATCCGAAATCACATTCGGGATCGATAATTTCGCTCAAGCTCGCCAAATGCGGAGCGTATTTCGGCGGCTCGGAGAAATCTCCGACCATAACGTCGCTAGGTCCCGCCCAATAACAGCCGCCGTAGGCTATCAAATCAGACCTTCGGTCGTAGTGGATATCGGTGATAATGAACGACTCGCCGCAGTATTGGTCGATGTCATGCTCATAGCCCTCGGGAATGTAGTTATACACTTCCCCGCTGTCGAGGTCGAGATAGCTGATACCGTACAAATCTACTTGAAACGGCAGATACTTATGTCCGTTGCTGTGACAAATCAAACCCTTGAAAGTACACGGGTGGTGGTAGGTACAGCGCCAATTGTAAACGTGTTCGCCGTTCTTTGTAAGTTCAAACACGCATAGCTCCGCTTTTACCGCGCGTTCGGTCATATCCATATACGACTTAACATTCAATGAATAGCCCTCGGGAAGCTCGATATTTTCCTCATTTTTAAAATAATCCGCGCTCTCTGCATAAGCGGACTTTTCCAATTCTTTTTCCCACTCGGGATAGACATTTTTATAGGACTTTCCCTTATACATTTTCATTTTTAAAAATACGCGCTTGCACGAAAAAGCGAATACTTTACTGTTGTTAAACGCTATTTCAACGCAATAAGGTTCGGTATCGGTAATCTCAATACGCGTTATCTTCAAACCAATAAGGTACTCCGACAACAATTTAGGCTGCTTATTCGGTATATTTTGAAACTCCAAAACAAAGTGCGGAACATCACCGACGGCGAAATCTCCGTAAATTAAAAGACTATCGCTATAATTACAATAATTAGTGACGCGGGCGTTCTGAAAATTCTGTTTTTTGAGCCGTTCAATATCATATTTCATAATTACTCCGCTTCGCTTAGTTCCTCACCGGACGAAATCTCATCGCCGAAAATCATCGACGGCACAAGCCAATCGCCCGTTAAGCGGCAGACAAGGCGCGCGTCGATATACGCCTGCGGCAGCGTAAGTATCGTCTGCCCCTGATAGCTGCCCGAACGCGTAAGCTCTACAACGAGAGCCACGTCCGGCTTAGCTTCGTCCAGAAGCGCTAGCGGCAGCATAAGCGACATTGTATCGCGTTTGGGGAAATACGACGGGATAGCGGTTTTATAGTTCCAGCGAACGCGCTTCAGAGCAAGCTCGATAGCGTCCTTCAAGCGGTTTTGAATTCTCACGAAAAGCCGATTGTTGTCAATTATTATGTGCTTTAAACGATCATACAGATCTCCGCGGACAATTCTGTCACGGCACGAGATAATATTTTCGGCAAGCTCACGCGCCTCCGGATTATCAAAAAACTGGTCGCGCAAGAACTGTATCGGCAGACGCTTGACGTTGTCGATGATGATATGTTCAAAATCGGTGTGGAGCTGATTTTCATTGTTGTAGAACAGATCCTCTTTGCGATTGAAATATGTCGGCGGTTCGGGCAGCGGATTAAAGCAATTAACAAGCTGCTTACCCAATCCCCCGGAAGCCGCGGTGCAGAAGCCCGCGTAACGCCAAGCGGTTTCGCCGCTCGGGTCGTTGGGAATGAAGCACGCGTAGATATCGTCATAGTGGTTGTCAGCAAGACCCGTGTTGAACGCCGCGAACCGTCTGTCGTCCGAAATGCACACTTTTTTCTCACGCATAAGGCGGCTGAACGTATATTTGATATACTGCATCAAAATGTGGTAATTCTTTGTTGGGGAGCTTTTGAAATCCCATTCCTCTTCAACAGCCTTTGCCGCCAAGTCAGCGAGAAATGCCGACCAGTTGCCCAAAAACGCAAAGTTTTCAAGCTGCTTTCCGGGATTTACACTGTTAGTACGCTCGCGCACAACCGTGTCGACGTAGTACAAGAACCATTTCTTGCCCTCGTAGGCGTTGGGCTTTATTGTTATCTCAACCTTAGAGCCGTCGGTTTTTAAATATCTGCTGGGGAATGCCAGCTTAGAATCGACGCTGCGTATCAAACCTTCGGTGCGTGCTTTTTCAAAATCATTACAAAGATCCCGCGTTATCGACTCGTAATCCGCTTCAATGCCATTATCACGCAAAAACTGCTCCAAAATGCTCATGGGCTTAACGGGCAGGCTGCAAAAATCCGTAAGAAAACCCGACGGAACGATGTTGGACGCAGGCTCAAAATGTTCCGGTCTCAGCGTTGGTTTCTGTTCGTTTTTCGGAGTATAACCGGGAACGCGTTTTATCGTTACCATCGTTTGCTGAACGCCGCCCAAAAAAACGTCGTCGAGCTTCAAAAAATCCAACGCCGCAAGAAGCTCTTTCATTTTATAGAAGCCGTATTTGTTGCGGTCTACTCCGCTTCTAAGCAGACACTTGCTTATCGAAGCCATGTGGATGGGCTGTTCGCACGGGAAATTATCGGTAAGCAGCATATAAATGCGGTTCTTATCCTCAACAGGCACCTCAATATTACGACGCGGCGACATTTTTTGCTCAACATCGGCGGTTCGGAATATCTGCGTTTTCTCAAAGGAGAAATACAAACTTTTTCCGTGTGCGCTCAAATTTTTTGTAATTACGCCGTTGACCAAAAACCCCTCGGGCGTATAGCCTACCGGGAATGTGTAGCGTTCCCCGAAAAAATTCAGTTTTTTATTTTGCTTTGCCTCGTCAAACCTCGCGTAAATCTCCTGCTTCATTGTCGTAACCGTGTATCCGTTATCGAGAATCTTTGTAAGCGCGTACAGCGACTGCTGCGTCATTTCAATGATATCATCATTCAGGATAATATTATTTGTACCGAAAAAGCTGTCGGCGGGGTGCGATTTGTTTTCGGCGGAAGGAACTCTGTTTTCTTCGCCTGTCTGCCAGCGTTTGGTTTCAATAAACTCTTTGTTGCAATCGCTTTGAAAAGCAAACATTTCGGGAAAAGCCTCGGCAAAGCTGCCAAAATCGTTAAACCCAAATTTATCTATAGATAAATTGTTTGTATAAAGCCATTCGCTTATTCTTGTAACCCTATAAAGTCCCGGGTCGGGAAATTGCTTTAGTATGCAATTATATAACGCGATTTTATTTTCTGTCGTTAACATTTTTTACCTTTCAATAATTGATTGTTCTCATAATTCCGTTATCGGAGGAATATCAGTCGGAGCTTACGGAGCTTGTTGACGTTTCTTCCGAAGTTTCCACGTAATCGTCCAGATCCTCAATGTAATCATAATCATCTACGTAGAAATAATTGACCATTTCCTCCAATCTGTTCTCATCGTAATCCTGAGCATATTTTCCCTCAACATCAAGAGTGAACGAGCGCAGGCTGCTTTCGTTGGAAAAATGAAAATTTGTTATATAAATTCCCATAATCCGATAGCCGTCGATGATTTTCTTGCAGTCCCCGGCGAAATCCTTTGGAGAATTGTAAGCGCCGCCAAACGCGACTTTAACGGTCACCGTATCGCTTGCCGAAAGAGCCTCGACGCCTTTCAGCTTACTGCTGCCGTCGGGATTCAAATTCACGTCGACGTTAAGCGACTTTATATCGGCAAGATTTTTGAGTTCGTTATAGCTTTTGTCGTAGATCTGCCCCGCGACGCTCCTGTTATTGAAAAGCTCGGTCTCCTCCTTGTAATCGCCGCCGAGCTTCGCGCAAAGAAAGCAGCAGCCGCCAACAACCAACACCGATATCAAAATGCTTGGTATATGTACGCGCGGTCTGCCGTGCGTCATCACCTGATTTATCAATATTTCCGCGCCTATCAAAATGGCGCATATCGGCGAAAGCTTCAGCGGTATCGTATAATTGGGGGTTGCGGCGGATAAAGTAGCTATCATCACGATGCCCATAAAAATCAAAATAAAACCCAGCGAAACAAAGCCTATTCCCCTATTTGCGACTGCCGCCGCCACTTTTTCCTTTCCGGAAAGCGGACGCTTCCGCATTTCCGCGCCTATCTGTTGACTTCGCTTTTCGAGCACCTCATCAAGAGCGGCGAGCAGCTTTTCATCTTGTTCCCGCTGTTGAGCTATCCGTTTTTCAGCCTCCGCATTCTTTTCCTCGAAACTCAGCGCGTCGTCCGCTTCGGTCGGGATTGCAGTGTTCGATTCTAAGTCCGCGTTTTGCACAGGCTCCGTTGTTACCGCTGCGCCGCCCGGCGATGTTAGCTGCGGCGGTACTTGCTGTGGCTGAACAGCAGCTTGCGGAGAGGTTTGAAATTCGCTGTCTTGAGCGTTGGGTTCGGTTGACGTTATTTTTTCTTCGTTCAAAATCTTGACCTCCTTTCAAAAATTAAAAAACTGCCTTGCAATTAAATTATACCAAAATTCCGGCAGCTTGTCAATAAAGAAAATTTAGGGTTTTATTCTAATAATCAAACGTTTTGTCGATTTACAAAAATTGCCCTCGGCAAACCAAGGGCAATCTGTGTAACTTACTGAAAACTATTAGAGCTCGGCAAAGTACTTAATGGTTCTAACCATCTGAGAAGTATAAGAGTTCTCGTTGTCATACCAAGAAACTACCTCAACCTCGTAGAGATCGTCGCCAACCTTGTTGACCATAGTCTGAGTAGCGTCAAACAAAGAACCGTATCTCATACCGATAACGTCGGAAGAAACGATCGGATCCTCATTGTAGCCGAAGCTCTCGGAAGCGGCAGCCTTCATAGCAGCGTTTACGCCTTCCTTGGTGATGTCCGAACCCTTAACAACAGCGAACAACAGAGTTGTAGAACCGGTGGGAACGGGAACGCGCTGTGCGGAACCGATGAGTTTGCCGTTCAGCTCGGGGATTACAAGACCGATAGCCTTAGCAGCACCCGTGGAGTTCGGAACGATGTTAGCGGCACCCGCTCTTGCACGTCTGAGGTCGCCCTTTCTGTGCGGACCGTCAAGGATCATCTGATCGCCGGTGTAAGCGTGGATAGTGCTCATGATACCGGACTGAACGGGAGCGTAATCGTTAAGAGCCTTAGCCATGGGAGCAAGGCAGT
>CANRFR010000044.1 GCA_947629945.1 uncultured Clostridia bacterium
CATCGTTTTACCTACGCCCGTAGGTCCCAGCAACAAAACGTTGGATTTTTGCAGTTCTACCTCTTCGGTTTCGCTGCTGTTCAAAAAAGTGCGCTTATAGTGATTGTAAACGGAGATTGAGAGAACTTTCTTGGCATCCTCCTGCCCGATTATATACTCATCAAGATAAGCCTTGATCTCCGTAGGGGTCATAAGTTCGTCGGGATCGTTAAGAAACGCGGAATTCTTGCCGCGCGTTGTTTTTACGGGCTTCGACGCTTTGATATCCCCACTGTCAAGCAACATATTATACGATGTTAAAATACAGTCACTGCAAATAACCGCACTCTGTCCCAAACCGCCGTAAAGAAGTCTGGCAACTTGATTTTCATTTTTACCGCAAAACGAACAAACCATAATTATACGCTCCTTCAAAATTACCAATAGTATTCCACATAATAACAAAATAACCTAAATCAAACCGGTTACAAATTAATGCGGCATTATCTTTTAAGCACAATTATACTTATGCGGATGTTGCTATAATCACTTCTTCTCGCGGCTGTCAAAAACCTTGTCTATCAAACCGTATTGCAGTGCTTCATCGGCTGTCATAAAGTTGTCGCGCTCGGTATCGCGGCAAACAGTTTCATAATCTTTGCCTGTGTTTTCGCTTAAAATGCGGTTCAAACGCTCTTTTGTGCGAAGCAAATAGTTGCTTCTTATCTGAATGTCGGTAACCTGTCCCGAAATTCCGCCGCCGGCGATAAGCGGCTGGTGGATCATAATTTCGCTGTTTGGCAAAGCGATACGCTTCCCCTTTGCGCCGCTTGAAAGCAAGAACGCGCCCATAGAAGCTGCCATACCCATACAAATGGTAGATACGTCGCATTTAACATACTGCATTGTATCATAGATAGCCATACCGTCCGAAACCGAACCTCCGGGGCTGTTTATATAAAGGAAGATGTCCTTATCGGGATCCTGACCCTCAAGGTACAAAAGCTGCGCCACAACAACGCTTGCCGTTGCGGAGTTTACCTCGTCGTGCAGCAAAATAATTCTGTCGTTCAGCAAGCGCGAGAAAATATCGTATGAACGCTCGCCGTGACTGCTCTGTTCTACAACATAAGGAATGTAAGCCATTAAAATTATCCTTTCTCTATGACGCAGCCTTTATGGGAAATCGAGCGGAAATTACTCGGTAACTTCCTCAATATTGGCATTGTCCTTTACAAACTCTATTGCCTTTTCAATTTTGAGGTCTATCCTCAGGGTCTCTTCGGGAATAGCTCTCTTTACGTTCTCGACCTCCATTTTGTATTCTTCGGCGAGTTTATTGAACTCGTTGTTTACATCTTCCTCGGTGACTTCGAGATTTTCAAGATTAGCGATCTTTTCAAGAGCCAAACGCAACTTTACTTGACGGGTAGCAGGCTCTCTGAAATTCGCACGGAACTGCTCTGCGGTTGTACCGGTGTATTTGAGATAATCGCTGATGGAAATACGGCTTCTTGCCGACCATTCACGCGCGATCTCGTCAATGCGGCGCTCAAACATAACATCGGGGATCTCCGCATTAAGACTGTCGATCAGCTTATCCATGATCTCACCCTCGCAAGCGTTGTCCGCGTCTTCCTTGAATCTCTTTTCAAGAGTTTCGCGAATATCAGCCTTAAGCTCGTCAACGGTATCCTTATCGGAAACGTCCTTTACAAGATCATCGTCGAGTTCGGGAAGTTCTTTGGTTTTGATCTCGTGAAGTTTGCACTTGAAAACAGCTTCCTTACCCTTAAGGTTTTCAGCCTGGTAATCCTCGGGGAAAGTAACGTTTACATCAAAATCGTCGCCGGTGTTCTTACCGATTACTTGCTCCTCAAAACCGGGAATAAAGGTGTGCGAACCTATCTCAAGCGGGAATTTCTCACCCTTGCCGCCCTCAAAAGCCACACCGTCGGCGAAGCCCTCAAAGTCAATTACGGCAGTATCGCCGTCCTGTACGGCTCTGTCATCAACGGTTACCATTCTTGATACTCTGTCGCGGAGCTTATCGATCTCTTTGTCAATATCCTCGTCGGTTACAGTCTTGACAGTTTTCTTGACGCTTATTCCCTTATAGTCGGAAATTTCCACATCGGGCTTGGTGATAAGGTCGGCTTTTATCGTAACGCCGTTTTCCTTTTTTACTTCGGTGACTTCAATGTCGTCGATACCAACGACTTCAAGCCCGGTTTTTTCGATGATCTCCTCGATCTTATCAGTATAAAGCGCGTTTACGGCGTCCTCGTAGAAAACATTCTCGCCATAGTGAGTCTCGACCATTTTGCGGGTAGCCTTGCCCTTGCGGAAGCCCGGAATGGTTATCTTGCTCTTCTGCTTGTTATAAACTACGTTTACAGCGGTATCGAACTCCTCCGCGCTGAATTTAACTTCGATAGCGTAAGTATTTGTCGCCGTATTGTTCTGTGAAATAATTTCCATTTCAATTCCTCTCTTATTTTTATTTTTAAATAATTTTAACCGGATCAAAGCCAACACCGTCGGCAGATACCAGCTTATAATTTATTCCGTCGCGCTCTCCGTTGAGCGCTCCCTTTATGCTGTAGCCGTGCAGATGCGCGTAGTAGCAGCGCTTAACGCCGTATTTGTGCAGAAGCTCGATTATCGGCGTGTTTTCCTCGGTGCCATAGATAGGCGGGTAATGGATAAACGCGACTATCTCGTGTTTTCCGTCCTTGGCAAGCTTCATGCCTGCCTGAAGCGACATTTCCAAACGCCCTGCTTCACGGTTCAGCACCTTTTGGTCGGCGGGTTCGCCGTTTTCGCGAATCCAACCGCGCGTACCGCAAATAACTATATCTTCAACCAAATACGCATTATTAAATAAGAAACTTAGCGTCGAAAATCCGTTTTCATTTGTGAAATCGGTAACCTTTTTCATCGTAGCCCACCACAGATCGTGATTGCCTTTAACGAGGATCTTCTTTCCATTAAGCTCCTTGTCAATAAATTCCAAATCGTTTCGGCTGTCCTCAAGTTTCATCGCCCACGAATGATCTCCCGGCAAGATAACCGTATCGTCGTCTGTTATTTTACTGTTCCAATTATTCTGAAGCCGTTCCACATAGTTCGTCCAACCCGAAAATATATCCATTGGCTTATCGCAGCCAAATGAGAGATGAAGGTCGCCTATTGTGTAAATCATGCGTTTCCCTCTCCCCTTCTAATCGTCATTTGCTTAAGAAGTTCAAAACAACGTTGCCCATTTCCTGTTTTTCAACGACTTCCTTAAAGCGAACGGGCTTGTTTTGAGTAGCTGCAAGCGGAGCGGGCATTTTGGTGCCCGTTGCCTTTTCAAGCTTGGCGATAAGGTCAAACTCGTCTTCGGGCTGTGAACCGCCGTCAACCGCATCAAAAACGGCTCTGCCGAATTTGTACGGATTAGCTGTAGACGCAATGATCGTTTTAGTCGTATCGCCCGTAACTTTTCTGTAATCATCGTAAACCTTAACGGCTACCGCACTGTGAGTATCAAGCAAGTAATGCTCCTCTTCATACGTCTTACGAATTTCCGCCTTGGTTTCATCGTCATTGCAGCATCCTGCCCAGAACAGTTCCTTAAGCTTGCTCTTAACTTCGTCGTTTACCTCGTACTTGCCATCGGTTTTAAGTTTACCGAACCACTCGTTAATTAACTTATCGTTCTCGCCCGTGAGGTGATAAAGCAAACGTTCCAGATTGGACGAAATAAGTATATCCATTGACGGAGAGATCGTGGTGTAGAACTGTCTGTTTCTGTCGTAAACGCCTGTGTTTATGAAATCCGTAAGAACGTTGTTGGCATTTGACGCACAAATCAGCTTGTTTACGGGAATACCCATAAGCTTCGCGTAATAAGCCGCCAGAATATTGCCGAAATTGCCCGTCGGAACGACAATATTCACCTTTTCGCCGTACTCGATTTCCTTATCCTTGATAAGCTGCGCATAGGTCGAAACATAATAGATTATCTGCGGAGCAAGTCTGCCCCAATTTATGGAATTTGCACTTGACAGCAGAATATTCTTCTCCGCAAGTTTTTCTTCGATACCCTTATCGGTAAAAATTGCTTTAACGCCGTTCTGACAGTCGTCAAAGTTACCCTTGACAGCGCAGACATTGACGTTATTTCCCTCCTGAGTAGTCATCTGACGTTTCTGCATTGGAGAAACGCCCTCCTCGGGATAAAATACGGAAATAGAAGTTCCCGCAACATCCTTAAAGCCCTCGAGAGCCGCCTTGCCGGTATCTCCGGAGGTCGCTACCAGAATGGAAATATGCTTTCCGTCCACAGTCTTTTTTGCGGAGGTCGTAAGCAAGTACGGCAAAATTTGCAGCGCCATATCTTTGAAGGCGCAAGTCGGACCGTGCCATAATTCGAGAATGTAGCGTCCCTCTTTGAGTTTCGCTATTTCCGCGATATTGTTCGTGTCAAAATTCTTATCGTTATACGCTCCCTCAACGCAGAGCCGCAATTCTTCGGGAGTGAAGTCCGTCAGAAACTTAGAGAAAACGTCGAACGCTCTGTCAACGTACGACTTATCGCATAACGCGAGTATCTCCTCTTTTGTAAGCTTCGGAATGCTTTCGGGAACGAACAAGCCGCCCTCGTCCGACAAACCCTTAACAATAGCGTGCGCGCTCGTCGTTTTAAGCGCGGAATTTCTTGTACTTGCGTAATTCATAAATACGCTACTTCCTTTCAGTTTACAGTGTAAATGCCCTCGGTGTCGAACGCGTTTTCAACAATGTTAATCCGCGTAACTTTTGGATTATCTCCGCGTGTTATCCACACCTCGGCTATATCATACCGCACAAACGGATATTTTTGCAGTATCTCGGGATTTTCCGTCAGATACGCGTCCGCCGTAAGCACGATTTTCTTTTTCTTTGTGAAGTTCACCGCTTCCAAGCCCGACACCATAGCGCCGCACTTTCGCGTTTTCACTTCCGTAAATACTATGTAATTTCCAACAACAGAGATTATGTCGATCTCGCCGACGCGCTTGTGATAATTTCTCGCAATCAGCGTATGACCTCGTTTTTTAAGTTCTTCGCATACCGCGTCCTCGCCGAGTTTACCTTTGATTTGCTTATCGCTCATCTTTTTTATCAAGATATTTCCTTAAGAACGTTTTGCGATGTATAGGACAAAGCCCGTGCTCCTCAATGGCGGCGTAATGCGCTTTCGTGCCATAGCCCTTATGTTTTTCAAAGCCATATTCGGGATATTGCTCCGAAAGCCTGCACATTTCCTCGTCACGCGTTACTTTGGCGAGAATACTTGCCGCCGCAATCGCTTCGGACTTTGCGTCGCCTTTTATTACGTTTTTAAGAACTCCGTCAAACTTTTTCTCGGAATTAAACGGTTCGTTAAGTTCGGGGAGCACGTCTCCGTCCACAAGAACGATCTCGGGTTTTATACTCAAATAGTCAAACGCCCGCGCCATTGCAAGCAAATCCGCCGACAAAATATCGGTGCTGTCAATTTCAGAAGCGAGAGCGCAAGAGACAGAACACGCCAGCGCCTTATCCCAAATCTCATCATACAGCTTTTCTCGCTTTTTCGGAGTGAGTTTTTTGCTGTCGTCCAAGCCCTCAATCGGATTTTCCGGGTCTAGAATAACTGCCGCCGCGTAAACAGAACCCGCTATGGGACCCCTACCCGCTTCGTCAATTCCACACACAACCCCGAATTTATCTGAAACCGCCTTGTCGAATTTTCGCAAATTGCCTATATTTTCAAGGTCGATCCCATCTATTTTAAGGAGCGTTTCCTTGCTTTTGTGATGCTTGCTTTCCATTCTCGGTACCTCCGATTTTCGGCGGCTCATCAAGGGTAATCTTGCCGATTTTTCCGCCGCGAAACTCGTCCAGTAAAGTAACCGCCGCGCGTTCAATATCGGGTTCGCCGCCCGAAATAAGCATACCGCGTTTTTTGGCGATCTCTTCAAGAATGTCGCCCTCGCCCGCAATCTTATAACGCGCTTTGATAAGTTCGGGGTAGTCCTTTAACAAAAACTCTCCCAAATTCCGCGCAAGCGCCGCAGTGTCAACGACTTCGTCCTTTACCGCACCCGTAAATGCTAACCTTTGCGCAACTTCTTTATCATCGAATTTCGGCCACAAAATGCCCGGCATATCAAGTAACTCCACATCTTTATCAATGCTGACCCACTGTTTGCCGCGTGTAACTCCGGGACGGTCGCCGACTTTGGTTTTCTTGGAGTTCGCCATTCGGTTTATGAACGACGACTTACCAACGTTCGGGATACCCACCACCATAAGCCTTAACGCTTTGCCGATCATTCCGCGAGCATTACGGCGCTCTATAACATCGTTCAGCAGACGTTTTACAGTCGGTAAAAACTTGCTGATCCCTTTTCCGCTGCGGCAGTCACAGACTATTACACAGATACCGCGGCTCTCGTAATGACGTTTCCAAGCTGACGTGGCTTTTTCATCGGCAACGTCGAACTTGTTCATTATCATAATGCGCGGCTTGTTACCGAGCAGTTCGTCCAAAATGGGATTTCTGCTGCTTTCGGGAATTCGCGCGTCCGTGACTTCCACCACAGCGTCCACCATTTTTAAATCGGCTTCGATAAGCCTGCGCGTTTTGGTCATGTGCCCCGGGAACCACTGAATGTTCTGTACCTCGCCCATATCTTACAACCACTTAAAATTCTTAATAGGAGCATAACGTACAAACGCTTTGCCCATAATGTAATTTGTATCGATAAATCCGACCTCGGATATATTGCGGCTGTCGTTGGAATGGTTTCGATTATCGCCCATTACAAAAACGCAGTTTTCGGGAACGACATAATCTCTGTTGCTTTCTATCCAACCGGGATAGTGGGTGTTGATCTTCTCCTTGATATAATCCTCCTGAAGCTCTTCACCGTTAAGGTAGACAACGCCGTTTTCAAAATCTACCCGTATCGTATCACCGGCCTTGGCAATAACTCTTTTAATGATAGTCTCGCCGTAGATTGCTGTTCCGTGAAGGTGCAGCTTATCCGCTTCAACTATCACGATATCGCCGTAATCGGGCGTATAAGTGAAATTTGTTGCAATAACTCTGTCTTTATCTATCAATGTATTGTTCATAGAGTCACCGGAAACGGTTATCGAGCGGAACACGAACAAATTAAGCGCCAGCACAGCAGCGACTGCGAACACAAAACAAGACGTCCAGTCAAGAATATCGGAAAAAGGTTTTTTTGGCTCCTCCGTTTTTACATCCGTATCTTCGGAAACGCCGTTTGATTCCTCCGGACCGAGTGTTTCGTCGAAATTGTCAATATCAATATAAACATTCGCAAAATCTTCGTTTTCAAACTTGTTGTTTTCGTTTTCTTGAAAATCGTTCATAGCAACTCTCTTTTCTTGAAATTATCCCCAAAACTCCCCTTTCGGGGAATTCGGGGAAATAAGGATCAAACTTTGGACTTGACCTTTGCAGCCTTGCCGACTCTGTCACGCAGATAGTAAAGCTTAGCTCTGCGAACCTTACCGTTTCTTACCACGTCAACATGGTCAACGGACGGAGAGTGAATCGGGAATACTCTTTCAACGCCGCAGCCGTGCGCTACGCGTCTTACGGTAAAGGTCTCGTTAATTCCGCCGTGTTTCTTTGCGATAACGGTGCCCTCAAACATCTGGATACGGCTCTTTTCGCCCTCCTTTATGCTTACATAAACCTTTACGTAATCGCCGATTTCGATTTCGGGAGCGGCTTCCTTCATGTTGCTCTGCTCAATAAGTTTCAATGCGTCCATATTTTTCCTCCTAAACTTTTCGGATATTCTTGGGTTCGGCTTCTCCGAGCGCTCTTCCTTACGGAAAATTCACGCCGCGTGTATTTTCACGCGCTCTCAGCGGACTATCCGTTTTTAATGTGACGGTGGATTACAGTTTGCTGTGAATCCACAGGCGCATTAACACACGTCGTATTTTTTTACCTTAATAAAGAGACGGCTAAAAACCGTCGCCGAATTTTGGGCAAAATCATACCGGCGGATACTAAATGCTTTTTTATTATAACACTATCCGTAGAAAAAATCAAGAGCTTTTTATCAAAAATATACAAATTTTTTGTAAAACTCTGAAAATTACATTAAAAATTTAAGTGATTTAGGTATTCTTTGTCAAATTTAAGTAAATTGCCTTGAGAATAATCCTTTGCGGAATGTGATATGTCAAAAGCGCGCGCACGGATCTTTTCATCCTCCAGAAACGCGATAATACCCTGCTCGGCGGAATTTCGGCAAAACGCGGCTTCTTTAAAGCGTTCGGGGATTGCTCCAAGCTCCAATAACGCACGAAAGCCGTCGGGTATCGAAAATGGCTCTCCGGAAAAGAACATCTGTCCGTTAAAATTCGGAAGAAGCTCAAAAGCCGCAGCCGTTCTTGCTTTGTCGGTCTGTATAGACCGTATGTCGCTTTGAGAAATGAAAACATCTTCACCTATATAATAATAGTCTCGGTCGGTCATAATGCCGTCGCTGTCGATTATCCCTACGCGCTGCATAGCCGCCGCAGACATCAGTGCGCCGCAGGGCGAAACTCCGACGCTCTCACAATCTCCCGCCACCTCGTAGGATCTTGTGCCGTCCTCTTCTTGACGTACCGCGTCTATCGCGCCTTTTTCAGCGGGCATACCGCTCATCAGCGCGGTGCCGTCAAACGCGCCGAGCAGTTCAAACGCGGCACAATGCAGTTCTCCGTCCTTTTTGTGCGCTATACAGAACGACCGCCCAAAGTCCGCCGCCGCAAATTCGCCGTTTTCGGGCATGGTGAGCAGCGACGCGGTAAACCTACCGCTTATTCCCGCGGAAATAAACGGAACATACATAATCTCGCACCCGTTCTCAAGAGTGAGGAAGTCGGGCGTTACGGCGCGTCCCAACGCGCTTTCCACGGAAACGGGCGCGGCAATCCCCGCGCGTTTGATTGCCGAGGGCTTTATGGAATACTCGCGAAGAGCGGTTACAAACAGCTTTGAAAGTTCGCTTGCGGCGTTTTGCGGAGTTATTTCCGCACCGAACGCCACCGAACGCGCAAACCGCCGTTCCAGCGCCATATCGTAAAATATCACCGCTATGGAGTTCCATGTAATGTCGCATGCCGCGGCAAGTTCGGCGCTGCGCTCCGTGCGGTATTTATCGTGAAGAATGTGTTTTTCCGAAAGCATATTTACCTCGTTTTTTAATTTTTATCTTTGCTTAAATTATAACACAAAACGCTTAATTTTTCAAGTAAATTTGTAAAAAAGCTCTTGAAAAACACGCGAATTTGTGATATAATAATAAGGTATTACACAAAAGAAAGCTGGGATTTTGATATGCAGCTCAACATCGTTCTCGGAGAACCTCAAATACCGCAGAACACGGGCAATATAGCGCGAACTTGCGCGGTCACGGGAGCGAGGCTCCATATTATAAAACCGATGGGCTTCTCCCCTACAGACAAGCAGCTTAAGCGTGCGGGACTGGACTACTGGCATTTCCTGGATATTTCTTATTACGACAGCTTCGAGGACTTTTTTTCAAAGACCGACGGGCAGTGTTTTTTCTTCACAACAAAAGCGCAGAACCGCTACACGGATGTGAAATATCCCGACAAATGCTGCATCGTTTTTGGCAGAGAGGACGCGGGTCTGCCGGAGGAACTGCTATTTAAGCACAAGCGCGATTGCGTGCGTATCCCGATGATGCCGACGCTGCGCAGCCTTAATCTTTCAAACAGCGTCGCGATAGCCGCGTATGAGGTGCTGCGGCAGTGGGATTTCCCCGAACTCCAAAACTTCGGCAGTCTTACCAAATTTGATTGGAGCAATGCAGAATAAAACTATCATTCACATGATGAGTAAAGAAAGGAAACATTATGAACGAAACTATCAGAATTATAACCGACAGCGGCTGCGACATTTCCGCGGAAGCCGAGCAGGAATGGAAAGGTCTTTTGGAAATTATGCCGTTTGCCGTTACGATAAACGGTGAAACAAAACTGGACAGAGTAGAGATCGACGACGACGAATTCTATCAAATACTCAAGGATAACGATGAGATTCCAAAGCACTCACAGATAACTCAAATTCAGTTTGAGGATAAGTTCCGCGAACTTTACGGCGCGGGCGTACGCACGATAATTGTTGTGACGATAAATGGCGCGGGTTCTCAGACGTTTTCACAGGCGAACATTGCCAAAGAAAATCTTAAAGAAGAACTCTCCGACTTGGATATCCGCGTGGTAGACGGACGAAACTACTCGCTTGGGTACGGTTACTCGGTGATTGAAGCGTGCAAAAAAATTTCTGAGGGACAAAGCGTAGACAGCGTGGTAAGCTATCTGGAAGATTGGGCAAAGCACGTTGAAGCGTATCTTGTCGGTTTCGATCTGCGCCACATGAAAAAATCGGGAAGAATTTCGGCGGCGGCTTCGTTTCTCGGAGAGCTTATGGGCTTAAAACCTTTGATAGTGCTTTATGACAGTATTACGGAAGTCGTTAAAAAAGCTCGCGGCGAAAAAGCCGTCATAGATGCGGCGGTTGATACCGCAGTTTCCAAAATGATTCCGAAAACGCCTTACACGGTTATCACAACGACTAAACCCGAGCAGGAAAGGGAATTTATCGAAAAGCTTACCAAAAAGATAGGTTATCCGCCGGCTATGGTAGAAAAAATGGGAGTTGTGGTAAGCTGTAATGCGGGACCGCAGTGCGTAGCGGTATTTATCAGAGGACAAGAACGCGACTAACGATCGAGATTTTATTTATGGAGGAGTAGCTTTGGGCGGCTTTAGGTATATTCGGGATATTTTCGGAAACTTTGTAAGAATTATCCAATCGGTCACGATTTTTGACGTTTTGGATATTATTCTGCTTACCGTTTTGATCTACGCGCTGATAAATTTAATGCGCGAGACCCGCGCCATGCAGCTTTTAAAGGGCATTTTCTTGCTGCTGTTGGTTTTCATTTTGGTAAAATCCTTTGACCTTAAAGTTATGGGTTACCTTATCGACAACTTTTTGCAAGTGGGAATGATAGCGCTGGTTATCGTCTTTCAGCCCGAGCTGCGCCGGATACTTGAAAAAGTCGGACGAGCTAAGGTCTCGACGTTCGGCGGAGCGTCCGATAAAAACGATTCGGCGAGAGACAAAGCTATTTTTGGCATTGCGGAGGCGTGCTCACGACTTCACGACAGCAAAACAGGCGCGCTCATCGTTATAGAGCGCGAAACTCGTCTCGGCGACATCATCGAAAAAGAAACTACGAGCGTTATCAACGCGGAATGCGAACCGGAGCTTTTCTGTAACCTTTTCTACAACAAGGCTCCGCTGCACGACGGCGCGGTCATTATACGCAACTTCAGGATCTATGCGGCGGGGTGCTTTCTGCCCAATACTCAAAAAGACCAGTACCTTTCTACGGAACTTGGTTCGCGCCACAGAGCCGCTGTTGGTATGAGTGAAAACTCCGACGCGCTTGTAATAGTGGTGTCGGAGGAGACGGGCAACATATCCGTCGCGCTTGACGGACAACTCTCCCGCGACCAGACGCGCGAGAGCCTTATCACAATAATGCGTAAATATATGCCGGGAGCGGAATCTGCAAGAAAGAAAAAAGCCCGTGCTAAAGCAAAGTGAGGAGGAACGGATTTGAAATCGATTTTTATTAAATTTTTCGACGGCATAAAAAAGAATTATAAAACCCTTATTCTTGCTTTTCTTATCGCATGTGTGCTTTGGATAGTGGTGTCCGTGCTGGTATTTGATACTATCAATAACCGTATAAGCGGTATATCCATTGAAGCGCAGCCCACCGAATTTATGGCGCAAAACAATTTGCAGATAGTAAACCAGCTTAACGATAAAGTTACTGTCAATATTCAAGGCAAGCGTTACGATATAAGCGACCTTAAGGCTACCGATTTTCTCGCTTCCGTGGACTTGTCAACGGTACGCTCTGCGGGAGATTATACCCTGCCGATAGTCGTGACTTCAAAAACGGATCGCAAGGTCACCGTTACCGATACTGAACCGGCAAAGATAGCGCTTACTTTGGACGAGATAATCTCGAAAGAGTTCCCTGTTGAAGGCACCGCAGACATTACCCCGCTTGAAGGTTTTTATCTCAGCGATATCACCACATCGCCCGCTACGGTAACGCTTACGGGTTCATCAAGCGTTCTCAATAAAATTACGAAAGTCGAAGCGAGAAGCACGCGTCACGGCGAGATTGCGGAAACCGAGCAAACCGCAAGTGAGATACTGCTTTATGGTGCGGGGAATGTTCCCATTTCCACAGACGGAATCAAGTTCTCGACCGACAACGTTATGGTGAATATCCCGATATTCAAACAAAAAGAGCTGCCCATCAAATTTTCCATTATAAATTATCCTAAGAATTTCGATATCGACAGCCTTAAATACACAATTCAACCCGAAAAGCTGACCGTTGCCGCGCCGGACGATACGATAAACAATATTTCCGAAATCGACATCGGTACTATTGACATTTACAATATGACGCTGGACAGCGTTTCAAATATCCCGATAGTGCTGCCCGACGGCTATAAAAACCTTTCGGGAAACAAATACGCGCGTATTGAGTGGCAAATCGACAATTACGGAAAGCTTGATTTCAGTGTACCCAAGGAAAACATCAAGATAAATAATACGCCCAACAACTTTGACGTATCTCTCATCACCAATTCTTTAAATGTTACGGTGATAGGTCCCAGCAACAGAATTTCCAACATCACCGCTTCCGATATCACAGTCACCGCGAACCTTCTCGGAACGCAGCTTCATGAGGGGTCTCAGGACGTTTCGGTATCTGTACAGATAAAAGGAAGCAAACAGTCGTGCTGGGCTTCGGGCGACTATAAAATAACGATAAGCGCACAGCCAAAGGATGAGGAACAATAATGGCGATAATCGTTTCCCAAATCAAAACGTCTTTGGAACAGCCCAAGGAACACGCAATAAAAAAGGCAATCTCTGCCCTAAAGCTCTCTCAAAGCGAGATAAAATCGGCAAAGCTTTATAAAACCTCAGTAGACGCTCGGCATGAAATAATGTTCGTAAGTTCGGTCTATCTGGAACTTAAAAACATCGAAACAGAGCGGCGGCTCAGCGAAAAATTCGCGAATGTAAAGCTGTTCGATAAAAAGGAACTTACTGTTAATTTCGGTGACAAACCGCTTGATGGGGATATCGTAATAGCGGGCTTCGGTCCTGCGGGAATGTTCTGTGCGCTTACGCTGTGCGAATTCGGCTACAAGCCTATAGTTTTGGAACGAGGCGCGGCTATGGACGAGCGTATCTCTGCCGTTGACAGATATCAGAAAAGCGGAGTGTTGGATCCGTGTACCAACGTTCAATTCGGCGAGGGCGGCGCGGGTACGTTCTCTGATGGCAAACTTACAACTCGAATCAACGACCCGCTGTGCGTGCGCGTTCTTGAAAAATTTTGCGAATTCGGAGCGCCAAAGGATATTCTTACAAACGCGAAGCCGCATATAGGCACGGACAAGCTGCGCGGCGTTGTAAAAAATCTGCGTAGTCGAGTTATAGAGCTTGGCGGCGAAGTGCGTTTCTTGTCTCCCGTCGAGGATGTTAAGATAAATGGAGGGCGGCTTAGTTCCGTTAAAACGAACGGCAGCGAGATAAAATGCGGAGCGCTGGTGCTCGCTATCGGACATTCGGCACACGACACATTTGAAATGCTTCTCCGAAACTGTGTAGAACTTGTACCAAAACCGTTTTCCGTTGGCGCGAGGATTGAACATCTTCAAGCCGACATCGATAAAGCGCTTTATGGAAAATATGCAGGTCACCCTGCGCTTCCTCCCGCAGAATACGCTCTTTCCTACCGCGAAAACGGTCGCGGAGTTTATACGTTTTGTATGTGTCCCGGGGGCTATGTGGTAGCGTCCGCCAGCTCGGACGGCAGCGTTGTCACGAACGGAATGAGCTATTTTGACAGAGATGGTGAAAATGCCAACAGCGCTGTGTTGGTGTCGGTTTCACCCGACGATTTCGGTAACTCTCCGCTTTCCGGGGTGGATTTTATCCGCAGTCTGGAAAGCAAAGCGTTTGAAGTGGGTTCAAAACGCGGCGTTAACGGCTCCGCGCCCGCAATGTTGACTCGTGAGTTTATAAGCGGCGGTAGTGCATTCTCGCTTGGACGCGTGACGCCGACTTATCCGCTTGGGGTTCAGCCTTGCGATTTTAAAGAGCTGTTCCCCGATTTTGTCAGCGAATACCTTATTAAGGGATTATCTCAATTTGAACGCAAAATCCACGGTTTTTCGGACGGTGACAGTGTTCTCACTGCTATAGAAACACGAAGTTCTTCGCCGGTAAGGATTCCGCGCGGCGAGTCGGGAGGAGAAGCCCTTAATTGTGAAAACCTTTTCCCTTGCGGCGAGGGCGCAGGCTACGCGGGCGGCATTATGTCTGCGGCTGTGGACGGCGTCAAGACCGCTGTGCGTATTATGGAAAAATTCTCAATGAAGTAAGAATTTGGCGCGGAGCTTTTTTTGAGCTTCGCGCTTTTGTTATTCATTATTTACTTAAACAACTAAATTGCTTAATATGGCTTATTACCTAAATATGTTGTCTTAATCTTTGTATAATAAAGCACGCGTTTGGACAACAGACTTTACGTAACTTTAATTTGGGCATTGTGCACAATTTTTTGTAACTTTATGCGCTGATATTGATGTGACTTTAATGGGAAAGTAACAAATATGTGCGGATTGAATAAAAAAGTTTTAAAATCTGTTGTAATTTTGTTAAAATAGTGGTATAATTAAAATAAATAGATATGTAGATAGAAAATAGTGTTGGGGAAGCTGTCGAAAGGGGTTTATCAAAATGAAATTAGCTTTGATAATTTTTGGGGCGCTTTCTGTGGCTTTTTTGGGAGCGTTGTTTTTTGCTGTTTACACTATTTTCGTTATGAAAAAAGAGACAATGGAAAACAACGATATTGATGAAATGACGGGACTTAGAAACCGCGACGGGTTTATGCGAGCGGGCAAAGAAATGTTGGAGCATAATCACAATCGTTCCGACGGGGAGATTGCGCTAATCGTTTTTGATGTGGATAAGCTCAGACTAATAAATACTCTCTTCGGAACCGACGAGGGCGACAAGGTGGTGTGTGCGTTCGCCGATACGATTAAATCCATCGCGGGAAAAGGAGACGTTGTCGGGCGCGTCGATACGGACGATTTTGCGCTTTTAACAAAACTGCACGGCAAAACGTCAACCGAGATAGCCGACGGATTTGGTAAAATGCTTCCTACGCTTATTGCAAACAGTTCTGTGTGCGAGCAGCTGAACTTTTATGCGGGGGTTTGCGTTTACGACGGGCACGACGATATTTATACACTGTTTAACAAAGCTAATCTTTGCTTGTTAACACATTCCGACAATCAGCGCGTTTCGGAATTTACCCATGAAATGGAAAATCGAATGGTGGAAAACGAAATTATGCGCTCCGAAATGTTGGACGCACTTAAAAACGGACAGTTCGAATTGTATTATCAGCCGAAAGTATTGTTTAAAACCGGCGAAATCATGGGCGTTGAAGCGCTTATCCGCTGGCACCACCCGGTTAAAGGGTTTGTGCCGCCTTGCGATTTCATTCCGCTTGCCGAGCAGTTCGGTATAATTACCAAAATCGACGAATGGGGACTTTTTACAGCTTGCCGTCAAGGAAAAAAGTGGCACGATATGGGGCTGCGGTCGATTGTGATTTCTGTTAATATGTCGCAGGCGCAGTTCGTTAGAACCGATGTTTACGCGACTGTTCTGAGCGCTCTTACGGAAACGGGCTTTGATCCCAAACAACTTGAGATCGAGGTTACCGAAACAATGGCGATGACGGATGTGGAACATACTGTAAGTGTTCTGAATAAAATACATGAGCTTGGGGTCTCCATTTCCATGGATGACTTCGGCACAGGTTATTCCTCTTTGGCGTCGCTTAAAACCATTCCGTTTGATGTGCTGAAAATCGATCGCAGCTTAGTTTGTGACGTAAATGACAACGATACCTCGCGTCGTATTACAAGTGCCATCGTAGCTATGGGAAAGGCACTTAAAATGGTTGTTCTCGCCGAGGGAGTCGAGACTAACGAACAGAGCAAGCTTCTTACCGATTTGGGCTGTGATCTGGCTCAAGGGTATTATTACAGCAAGCCTCGTCCCGCAAATGAGATAACGGAAATGCTGACAGTTTATATGGACGGCGAAGAAGCAATTTAGAACCTGTCTTTTCAAAATTTGTGTATGAATTAAGGAAGCGCTGATTAAATTGGGGCTTCCTTAAAATATTTGTTAGGTTTTTCAGATCACTTAAAGAACGCGTTTAACATAGAGTTCCTTCGTATGAACACTTTAGATTACGAAAAATATCCTATTTCGTATGCGAAGTTGCTTTAAGTAATTATGAATCAGCGGTAAAATAATCTTGCAAAATTCAGCATACTTTCTGTCTAAATCCGCGATATAAGAATTTATACAAATTCTAAGTTGCATTTTAGAAATTCGGTTTTGTGCAGGTTGCTGTGAATAACGCAAAAATTTTTTTACATTTTGTCTAATGCGGCTATAGACAAAACACGTTTTTTCGGCTATAATATTAAATGTAAGGAACAACGGCGTTTCGGTATAGGAAATCTATACCAAAACGCCGTTTTTTATTAAAATTTTATTGAGGAGAGGGACACTATGGAAATCACAGCTAAAATGGAGAGAACAGACGAGAAATTCAACGTTGTTGAACAGTTTGGAATTGACGTTTTCAACGAAGAAACGATGAAACAGAGATTGCCTAAGAACGTTTTTAAGACCCTGAAAAAGACTATTGCGGAGGGTAAGGAGCTTGATGTTTCCATAGCGGACGTTGTTGCTTCCGCTATGAAAGACTGGGCTATCGAAAAGGGCGCTACGCATTACACTCACTGGTTCCAGCCGATGACCGGCAATACCGCGGAGAAGCACGACAGTTTCATTTCGCCGATGGGCGACGGCACAGTAATTATGGAGTTCTCGGGCAAGGAACTCGTTAAAGGTGAGCCGGACGCTTCAAGTTTCCCGTCCGGCGGTATCAGAGCTACGTTTGAAGCACGTGGCTACACGGCTTGGGATCCGACCTCGTACGCGTTTGTAAAAGAAGGCTCGCTGTACATCCCGACGGCGTTCTATTCATACTCCGGAGAGGCGCTTGATAAAAAGACCCCGTTGCTGCGTTCTATGGACGTTGTAAGCGATGCGGCATTAAGAATTTTGAGACTTTTCGGGAATACCACCACAAAGCGCGTTGTCGCTACTGTCGGCGCTGAGCAGGAGTACTTTCTTGTGAATAAAGATACATATAATCAGCGCAAGGACTTGATTTTCACGGGCAGAACGCTGTTTGGCGCACCCGCTCCCAAAGGTCAGGAGCTTGAGGATCACTATTTTGGAATGATAAAAGAGCGCGTCGCGGAATATATGGAAGATTTGGACGAGCACCTTTGGAAACTCGGCATTACCTCCAAGACCAAGCACAACGAGGTTGCGCCCGCACAGCACGAGAACGCCCCCATTTTTGCCCCCGCGAACCTCGCGACTGATCAGAACCAGCTCACTATGGAGCTTATGAAAAAGATAGCGCTGGAGCATGATCTTGTTTGCTTGCTTCACGAGAAGCCTTTTGCCGGAATTAACGGTTCAGGCAAGCACGATAACTGGAGCCTTTCCACCGATGACGGTCATAATTTGCTTGATCCCGGACGTTCGCCTATGCAGAACGCACAGTTTTTGACGTTCCTCGCGGCTATTATCAAGGCTGTCGACGAGTATTCGGATCTTTTAAGATTATCCGTCGCTTCTCCCGGAAACGACCACAGATTGGGCGCTAACGAGGCGCCTCCCGCTATCATCTCCATTTTCCTCGGTGAAGAACTGCAAGCCGTTGTGGAAGCGCTTGTTGAAGGCAAGGAGTATACCGGTTCAGGAAAGCAGATGTTCAACGTGGGCGTGTCTTCCCTGCCGGAATTCCCAAAGGATTCGACCGACCGCAACAGAACGTCTCCGTTTGCGTTTACGGGCAACAAGTTTGAGTTCAGAATGTGCGGCTCTAACCTCAATATTGCGGGTCCAAATACGATTCTCAATACTATTGTTGCAAACTCCCTT
>CANRFR010000045.1 GCA_947629945.1 uncultured Clostridia bacterium
TATGGGCGGCACTATGCGTCTTGGACTGTATCCGTGCAAGCTTGCCGAGGACAGCGTTTCGCGCGAGGTTTACGGCGAGGAGTTGATTTATGAGCGCCACCGTCACCGCTATGAGTTCAACAACGTTTACCGCGAACAGCTTGCCGAGAAAGGCTTGAAATTCGCGGGGCTTTCTCCCGACGGGAAACTCGTTGAGATCGTGGAATTACCTAGAACCGAACACCCGTTCTTTGTTGGAGTACAATTCCACCCGGAGTTTAAGTCGCGCCCCAACCGTCCGCACCCGTTGTTCACCGAGTTTATCAAGACGTCTTCGGAACTGAAAGGAAATTGAGCAGAACAACAAACCCGGTTTTGAAAGGATAAAACTATGGACGAAAAGATCACCCTATGCGGCGACAACTGCCTTGAATGTCCTCGGTATAACGCGCACAGTGACGAGGAACTAAAAAAGACGGCGGAATTATGGTTTAGGGTAGGCTGGCGGGAAACGATCGTTTCAAACGAAGAAATAGCCTGTTCGGGGTGCTCGTCGCATAAAGAGTGTACATACCGTTTGGTGGAGTGCACCAAAGCGCATAACGTCGAAAAGTGCAATCAATGCGGAGAGTTCCCGTGCGGCAAAATATCCGATATGCTCGAACGCTCCGAAAAGTATGAAAGAAAATGCAGAGATGTGTGCTCCGACGAGGAGCTGGAGTTACTGACAAAGGCTTTTTTCAACAAGGAAAACAACCTTAATTAAAAATAGTGTTTTACACTACACGATCGGGAGATGAAATTATGTCAAAACCATTTTACGACAACCGAGAACTTTCGTGGCTGAAATTCAACGCGCGTGTTCTTGAGGAATCGGAGGATGAAAACACGCCGCTCTTTGAACGATTGAGATTTGTGCAGATATTCTGCTCTAATCTTGACGAATTCTTTATGATACGCGTGGGTTCGCTTCACGACAAAATGCTTTACGACCCGAAAGACCGCGAAAACAAAACCAATATGACCGCAAAGGAGCAGCTTTCCGAAATAGCGAAGCACGTTAAAGAGCTTCTGCCGATAAAGGACGAGGCGTATTCCAAGATAATGGACGGTCTCGCCGCTTACGGGATAGAGCACATTTCCGAGAACTCGCTCTCTCCCGAAGAGGACGCGTTTCTTAAAGCGTATTTTCAGCGCGAAGTAAGACCGCTGCTGTTTACGGGAGTGGTCGATAAAAAACATCCCGTGCCGTTCCTCAAAAACGGCGAGATATACATAGGGTGTAAGCTGCGCCGCACGAGACTGGGTTCGCACAAGACCGACAGCGCCGACAAAACTACCATCGGGATACTTCCCGCGTCGGAGAATTTGCCGCGGATAGTATTTCTGCCGGGCACGGGCAAATTCATCCTTATTGAGGAGCTTATCTGCCGTTACGCCAAACAGGTCTGGGAAAATTTCGGGATAGTCGGAAAGTGTATTTTCCGCGTTACCCGCAACGCCGATATCGAGATAGACGAGGGCTTGTTCGACCAAGACGTGGACTTCCGCGATATAATGAGCAAGCTTGTAAAAAAGCGCAAGAAGCTCTGCCCCGTTCGTCTGGAATTTCAAGGCAGCCCCGACAAGGACATAGTGACGAGCATTTCGAAAGTTCTCGGGATAAGCGAGGAATTTGTTTTCAAGCAGTTCGCGCCGCTTTCGATGGGCTTTATTTCATCGCTTGAGAAGCGGCTGAATAAGAACCCCGAGTTGTTCTTCCATCCGCTGTCGCCGCAGAAGTCGCCCGCCATTCTGCCGAACGTTCCGCTTATCGAGCAGATAAAGCAGCACGATATTCTGCTGAATTACCCCTATGAAAACATCAATCAATTTATAAATCTGTTGGAAGAGGCGGCGGTAAATCCCAACGTTTCCTCGATAAAGATAACGCTTTATCGAGTGGCGCGCGACAGTAAGATAATAAACGCTTTGAATAAAGCCGCCGAAAACGGCAAGGACGTTTTGGCTCTCGTAGAGCTTCGCGCGCGTTTTGACGAGGAAAACAACATCGGTTGGTCAAAGCAGCTTGAGGAAGCGGGCGTTACCGTAATTTACGGTCTGGAGGAACTCAAGGTACACTCGAAACTTTTGTTGATTACTCTCCGCGACGGCAACGACGTTTGCTACATCAGCCAAGTCGGTACGGGAAACTACAACGAGCGCACCTCAAAGCTCTATACGGACTTGACGCTGATGACCTCCGACCGCGATATCGGCTCGGACGCGTCGGTGGTGTTCAACGCACTGATGATAGGCTCCACTGTGGAGAGCACCAACAGGCTTTTGGTGGCTCCAAAGGGCTTGAAAAGCCGTATCGTAGAGTTTATCGACAACGAGATAACTTACGGCAAAGACGGCTATATCGGAATTAAAATAAACTCGCTCACCGACCGCGATCTTATCGAAAAGCTCGCCGAAGCGAGCCGCGCGGGAGTTAAAATCGAGCTTATCGTGCGCGGAATATGCTGTCTTATCCCCGGTGTTGAGGGCGAAACGGAGAATATCCGCGTTATCTCGATAGTCGGAAGATTTCTGGAGCACTCCCGCATTTACATTTTCGGCAAGGACGAGCGACGCCGCGTTTACATTTCCAGCGCGGACTTTATGACGCGAAATACCGAAAAGCGTGTGGAGGTCGCCGCGCCGATTTTGGACAAATCGCTTGCCGACCGCGTTTGTGAGATGTTCAACATTATGTTTTCCGACAACGTTAAAGCGCGGGAGATGTGCTCGGACGGCACTTACAAACGCGTTCGCAGCGACGTGGTGACTATCAATGCGCAAAGCTTTTTATACGAGCAGGCGTACAAGGCGGCGGGCGGTTCTCCGGACGCGCCGCAAAAGCGCTCCGTACAAAACGCGCCCGACCCCAACGCGCCTGTCAAAGTGAAAATCAGGAGACTGCGCCGCTAAAAGCGGAGACTGATTATGAAAGTTTTTGCCCTCTGCGGCACTTATACAACAAAGAGAGCGCATTCCGAAAGGAACGCGCTCTTACTTTCGATTGTCAATTATGCCTTTTCAATAAGCTTTTCCACGCTTGCCAGCCTTACGCAGATACAAAACAGGTCGATAGCTTTCAGCAGATCGGAAACGCTCGGATAAGTCGGTGCTATGCGGATATTGCTGTCGTGAGGATCCTTGCCGTAAGGATAAGTTGCACCCGCGCTCGTCAGCGTAACGCCCGCCTCCTTGCAGAGCGCCACAATGCGCTTCGCGGTGCCGTCCATACCGTTGAACGAAATAAAGTAGCCGCCATGTGGCTTTGTCCAAGTCGCAATGCCAAGCGGAGCGATCTCTTGCTCGAGCTTGTAAAGCACCACCTCAAACTTCGGACGAATTATCGCGGCATGATGGCGCATGTGCTCGGTAATTCCCTCAAAGTTCTTGAAATATTTCGCGTGACGAAGCTGGTTGAGCTTGTCGTAACCGATGATCTGTATCGCCATCTGCTTTTTAATGAAATCGATGTTGTCCTTTGAAGCGCAGATAACCGCCAAGCCGCCGCCCGGAAAACTGATCTTTGAAGTCGAACTGAACTCGAAAACCATATTCGGATTGCCCGCCTTTTTACATTCCTCAATGATGTTGAGCAAGTGCGCCTGATCCTTATCCACAAGGTGGTGAACGCAATACGCGTTATCCCAGAAAATGCGGAAATCCGAAGCGGCGGGCTTCAAATTCGCAAAGCGGCGCACCACCTCGTCGGAATATGTAATGCCCGTGGGGTTGGAATACATTGGAACGCACCAGATACCTTTAATGGTCGGGTCGGAGGAAACAAGACGCTCCACCTCGTCCATATCGGGACCGTCCTCCTTGTACTCTATGGTTATCATCTCTATGCCGAGCGCCTCGCACATTGCGAAGTGTCTGTCGTAGCCCGGCGCGGGACAGAGAAATTTAACCTTGTCATATTTGCACCAGGGCTTTTCGCTGCCCAGAACGCCCAATTGCAGCGCTCTTATTATGGTGTCGTACATCATCTGCAATGACGAGTTGCCGCCGACTATTACCTCGTCCGCGCCAACGCCAAGCATTTCCATAAAAAGCTCCTTGGCTTCGGGGATACCGTCCAGCACGCCGTAAGAGCGGCAGTCGATACCGCTTTTGGACATGGTGTCGCCGTCCAAACAGTGCAGCAGCATATTTATCGACAAATCAAGCTGCTCCGGCGCGGGAACGCCGCGTGCCATCGTAAGATTCAGACCTTTTGATTTGAATTCATCATATTTTTCGCAAAGCGCGGCTTTTTCCTCCGCGAGCTGCTCTTTTGTCATTTCCGTATAAAGCATAACCGTTTCCTTTCTTCCGTTCAAAATAACCGTCGATTTTTATTTCATCGAACATAACCTACCTTTTATTATAACATATTAGTTTCATTTTTGCAAGAGGTTTTTTGAAAACTTGCAGAATTTATATTTATTTCATAATCGGCGCTCCAAAGGCGAACTTTCCAGAACATATCCCGTTAAAAACAGTCTTTGCTTTCCGCCGCAGCTCAGCGCTTCGCGAACAGAGCGGAAACAGTCGGGCTTTCGGCTGTCCGAGAAGCGGTTGTACGCAATGATTTCACCGCGCTCCGAACTCTCCGTGCCGTCTGAAATATCTGCCTTTACGCGTTCAACGGCGAACAAGTGCATTCGCGGGTCGAGCTTTCCGAATTTGTAGCCGACTACGCCGACGCGTCCGTTTTCCAACGCGTTTTCAAACTCTTCAAGACAACGGTATTCGGCAAACTTCACTCCATGCGCCGCAAAACACCGCCCGATTTTGAACGGATCGCACCCGAACGCTCCCGCAGGGATTGCGGGAATTGCCGCGCCGCGTTCAAACTCCGCGGCGAGCCTCAAAAAATCCGCTTCGCGCCCCGATAACGTCAGCGCGTTATATGCCGCCATTATGCCGCAGCAAACCCCGCACATCGCTGCTCGCCGAAACTTCAGCTTTTCAAACGCGCCGCCGCTCTGGAAGATCAACGCGCCGTTTTGCAGACGGTTTTCGGAAAAATCGGCGTTTGTCGAAGCGTTTCGCTCATAAGCACGTAAATATCGTTTCGGCAGTTCTTCAAATATGACCCACTTTCTCAAGTCCGCACTCCCCCTTTATTACATTATAACTCGCCTTGCTGAGTTCGTCAAGCGCTTTCGGAACTGCCGAAAAATTTGTCCGCGCTACGCTAAACGACCGCCGTACAACTGCCGTTTAGTTTCGCGAGTTCAAACGCTTATTGCGCCTCGCGCAGAGCGCTCGTCATGTTTTGGGGAACGGTAAAAACTTATGGGCACCTCTAAAAACCTTGTTTAAACCAAAACGGGCGGTGCACACCGTCTGCTGCGTCAAACCTCCTCGCAAGGCATACAGCCTTGCTTCGTCGGTTTTCCTTGCATACGGCGCACCCCGCCCGTTTTTGCTTTTCAAACCGGTTTTTAGAGATGCCCTTGTATATACCCCAAAGAGCGATTTTACAATAAATAAGCGCGTTTTTTAATTTTAGGTATTGCAATTTATATCAAAATGTGGTAAAATATAATATATATGTTCAAAAGAAGAGCGAGAAATTCGCTTTAACGGAGGACAAAATATAAATCATTTTTAGAATATATGTAATGGAAGAAAGGTCGATATTATGAGCAAAGTAGTAAAATTCGGCGGCAGCTCGCTTGCCGACGCGAATCAGTTCAAGAAAGTAGCGGAAATAATCAAAGCGGATCCGGAGCGCGTTTACGTTGTGCCCAGCGCGCCCGGCAAGCGCTTCAAGGACGACACAAAAGTAACCGATTTGCTGTATCAGTGCTACGAGCGGACCCTTACGGGCGAGGACTTCGCGAAAGCGTTCGCGCCCGTGCGCGAGCGTTACGACGAGATAATCAGGGAGCTGGGGCTTAAAATCTCGCTGGAGGACGAGTACGTGCAAATCGGGCAGAATTTCAGGGCGGGCGCGAACCGCGATTACGCCGCTTCCAGAGGTGAATATCTTAACGGTATCCTGCTTGCGAATTACCTCGGATATGAGTTCGTTGACGCGGCGAAGGGCATTTTCTTTGACCACAAGGGTAACTTTGACGCGGACATCACTAACGCCTGTCTCGGCGCTATTTTGGAAAAAACTCCCAAGGCGGTCATTCCCGGCTTTTACGGAGCCTTGCCCGACGGCACGGTTAAGACGTTCTCGCGCGGCGGCTCGGACTTTACAGGCTCGGTAGTCGCAAAAGCGGTGGGCGCGTCGCTTTACGAAAACTGGACGGACGTTTCGGGCTTTCTCGTTGCCGACCCCCGCATTGTCGATAACCCCGCGGGCATCGAGGTCATCACCTATTCCGAGCTTCGCGAGCTTTCCTATATGGGCGCGGGAGTGCTCCACGAGGACGCTATATTCCCCGTAAGAAGCGCGAATATCCCGATAAACATCAAGAACACCAACGCTCCCGAGGATCCCGGCACGCTCATCGTACCCACCGCCGATAACAAAACCAAGTACCTTGTCACGGGTATCGCGGGCAAAAAAGACTTCTCGGCAATCTCGATAGAAAAGGACAGACTGAACAGCGAAAACGGCTTTATGCGCCGTATGCTTCAAGTTCTTGAAAATCACGGCGTGTTCCCCGAGCACATGCCTACGGGTATCGATACGGTATCGGTAGTCGTGAACACCAAAGAACTGGGTCAAGGCATTAACCGCGAAAAGCTGGTAAACCGTCTTAAAGACGTGCTCCGCCCCGACCACTTCGAGATAATCGACGGTCTCGCGCTTATCGCCGTTGTGGGACGCGGAATGAAAGCGAAAAAAGGTACGGCAACGCGTCTTTGCGCGGCGCTCTCCCATGCGGATATAAACCTGCGTATGATAGACCAAGGCTCCTCCGAGCTTAACATCATCGTCGGAATTGACGAAAAGGATTTCGAGAAAGCTATCAAGGTTATCTACGAAGTGTTTATTTTGAGCGAGGAATAATCAAGAAAGGGTATATTTTAATCAGAGAAATGCTTCCGCGCGAATATGCTCTGTGAATTGTAAATCGGAGAGAACAAAATGTCATACACCGAGGAATTTAAACTCGCGATTATGGGTTACGCAAAAGACGTCGAGCGATATCTTGCGGGCGACAAATCGGACTACGTTTACAAAGCCGCCCGCACCGAGAAATCGGGCGTGTTCGACGCGAACTACGCGAACCGCTCCAAACTTTGTTGGGCTTTGGAGTACGATGTGTGCGATGTGCCCAATAAAATAGAACTGGTGCGTGAACTGTTTTTGGAAGAGTTGAAAGACCGCGAAACGAACGGCTTTCAAGGGATCGGCGAAAATCTTGAAACGCTGACAAGCCTGCTTTTAAAACTCGGCGAACCGAAAGGCAGCGAGTTGTTTGTAAGGGCAAAAAACGCGAATTTCGACTGTGAGTGCGGCTACGAGCCGCGTATCATTAAGACAACGCCTATTGAGGAGTTGTCTCGCCGATACTGTATAGAAACGCTGTCCGAGTTGGGAGAAACAGATTTGGCGCTGAAGCTGACGGACGAATTTAAGGCGGAAGCCTCAACCTATGAGGATTTAGGCGATATTCTTTCCCTGTCGAAATGGGCTACGCATCGAAAAAGCGACCGCGAGTTCGCGATAACGGGAATTTATAGGCTGTACCAAAAAGCGCCCGAGGCTTTCAAAGCGTTCGACGCGTTTTCCGCTGTTAACGACTATGCGGAAACGCTGATAGAAAAGGGCGATATTGCGGCGGCGCTTGACGTATTTAATCTAAATAGGGAAATTCTGAAAAAGTTTGGGCGCGGGTTTTACAAGCTGGGCGCGAAACTCATTGCAAACGGCGCGGAAGCTCCCGTGAAGATATGGGAGGACATCTTGCCGTCTATCAAGGAAGACTTGAAGCGCAATATGGTCGCGCCGATATGCCGTGATAATATGCTCTCCGCCGCTGAGCTTTCGGGAGATCGGGATATGCTGAAAAAACTTGAACGGTATTTCAAAAAACGTGAACGGGAGAAATTATGAGCAAAGCAGACGATATTTTTATTCAAAACTGCCGCGACATTTTAGAACACGGCGTATCGGACGAGGGCTATGAAGTCCGTCCGCGGTGGGCGGGTGACGAAACGTCGCCCTGCGGCGCTCCCGCACATACTATAAAGAAATTCGGAATAGTCAACCGCTACGACCTTTCCGAGGAATTTCCTATAATGACTTTAAGACGCGTTTACTACCGCTCCGCAATAGACGAGATACTCTGGATATACCAAAAGCACTCCAACAACGTAAACGACCTTTCAAGCCATGTGTGGGACGCGTGGGCTGACGAAAACGGCTCTATCGGAAAGGCATACGGCTATCAGATGAGCGTTAAGCACAAGTACCCCGACGGCGAGTTCACTCAAGTGGACAGAGCTATCTACGACCTTAAGCATAACCCCGTCTCGCGCCGAATATTGTTGAATATGTACAACCACCACGACCTGAACGAAATGGCGCTTGCTCCGTGCGCTTATTCCTTTACGCTGAACGTAAGCGGCAAGCGGCTCAACGCGATACTCAATCAGCGCTCACAGGATATGCTCACGGCGAACAACTGGAACGTCTGCCAATACGCGGCGCTGCTTATTATGTTCGCGAAGTCGACGGGCTTCGAGCCGGGAGAACTGGTGCACGTCATAGCCGACGCTCACATCTACGACAGGCACGTCGACGCGGTAAAGCGGCTTATTGAAAAAGAACCGTTCCCCGCGCCGAAAATGCGCGTAGACGACATTACAGACTTCTATCAATTCACCAAGGAGAGCTTTACCGCGGAAAATTACAAGTATCACGAATTTAACGAGAAGATCCCCGTCGCCCTTTAACGCGTAACATTCTCATTCCGATACGGCAAATGATGAAAACCACAATTTAAAGAAAAGAGATTTTTATGAATGATGAAAAAAAATTAGCACTGCTTATAGACAGCGACAACGTATCGGCAAAATACGCGCAGTTTATTTTGCAGGAGGCATCCAAGCACGGAACGCTTATCTACAAGCGTATCTACGGCGATTGGGAGAAAAACAACACGGGCTGGCGGATCCCCGCAATGAACAACTCGATAATGCCCGTTCAGCAGAACAGCTATATCGCGGGCAAAAACGCCACCGACTTCTCAATGATAATCGACGCGATGGATATACTTTACACGGGCAACGTCGACGGCTTTGTGCTCGTGACCTCCGACAGCGACTTCACACGGCTCGCAATAAGACTTCGCGAATCGGGTATGCTCGTGATAGGTATAGGCGAGGTGAAAACGCCGCTTGCGTTCACATCGAGCTGCCACCATTTCAGCTACTTAAATCAGGTGTGCGAGAATATCGGAGAATACACCGAGGAAACGCTGAGAAAGGCGGTCATCGATTACGTTAAGGAAAACGACGACGGCAGACTGGAGCTTACCAAGATAAACGCGTTTTTGACTTCAAGCTACGGCAACGTGGATTTCGACGCGCTGGGCTTCAACCGACTTTCAATGTTTATCGACAGCTTTCCGGAGCTTACGCGCAACGGCGTGTTTGTTTCGCAGAAAAAGTCCGCGTACAAAAAGATAAAGACGTCGCCCGAAAGCCAGCCTGACGAAAAGGAGATAACGCGCGTAGTAGTTGAGTATCTCAAGCGCAAGGGCAACGGTCAGGAGAAGCTGCCAAAGGTTGCGGAATACGTTTCCAAAGTACTTGGCAAGATAGATTTTTCGCGGTTCGGCTCTAAAAGATTTGCGCGGTTTATCGACAACCAAAAAGAGTTTGTCCGCCGCGACAATATGATAGCTCTCGCGTCCGCCGTGTCAAAGCCCGCCGCGCCCGCGCCCAAGCCCGAGGAAAAAATCGAGCCGAAGCCCGAGCTTCAAAAGCCGCAGCACGCTTTACGCATAACCTCGCAGCTTTTCGCCATGGAGGTGAAAAAGTATGCCGCGGATTGCGGAGAAAAGGGCGGCAATTTGGGACAGCTTAACAATATGCTGCTGGAAAAATACGGCAAGCGCTATGTTGAGGAGTTGGGATTTTCGGATTTTGCCGCGGCTATGAATTCCGTATCGGGCGTTAAAGTGGAAAAGAACTTTGTCGCGCTTGAAAAAGCGAAACCCGTCAACGTTACGGAACCGGCAAACGAAGCGGTAATTCAAGAGAAGTCCGAAGAGACCGCGGACAAAACCGCGAAAAATCCCGCTTCAAAGCGTTCTGCGAAGAGCGCCGCCAAGCAGTCCTCCAAGAAAGCCGAAAAACGTCAGCTCGTTGAGACCGATACTCCCGAATCTTCCGAGCCCCTCGAGACTGTTCAAAATGAGACCGTCCAAACCGCCGAGACAAAACCGCCCAGGAAAAAGCCCGGCAGACCCAAAAAGGACGAGACTCCCAAAGCCGATATCAACCTTATCAAGCGCGACGTTTTCGAGTTCGTTATGCAAAATGACAACGCCGCGTCCGCTCCCGCTTTGGGCACATATCTTACTCAAAAATACGGCAAGGGGTATATCAAAGAAGCAGGCTTCACAACTTTCAAAAAGCTGCTGGCTTCCATCAACGGCGTTGTCGTTAAAGATAACGTAGTGTCGCTCGGCAATAACTTTATCAAACGCACGCGGGAAATTGAAAAGTTTATTTACGATTTTGCGCGGAACGATGAAACAAAGAGCATAAAATCGCTCACCACTCAGCTTAGGAAAAAATACGACGACTTTGATTTCACAAATTACGGATATTCCAAATTCAGCGACTTCATCAACGCTATCGACGGCGTGCGCGCAAACGGATATTATGTGGAGCCTGTGGACTGATGCTTCGGCGGCTATCACGCGAAAAAAACGCAGCGCAAAATAAGGAGGATTGTAAAAATGTCAGCGGAAAAAGCAAAAGCACATCTTGAAAAATTTGGATTTGCCAACAGAATAATAACTCTCGGCGAAAGCAGCGCGACAGTGGAACTCGCCGCGCACGCGCTGGGGTGCGAGCCTGCTCGTATAGCAAAGTCGCTTACGTTTTCGGTAAATGGCACGCCCGTTATGATCGTTACGGCGGGCGACGTTAAAATAGACAATCCCAAATACAAAAGCAAGTTCGGCTGCAAAGCGAAAATGCTCTCACCCGACGAGGTCTCGGAGCTTATAGGACACCCTGTGGGCGGCGTTTGTCCGTTTGGCGTGAACGACGGTACGGAGATCTATCTTGACGCTTCAATGAAGCGCTTTGAGCGCGTTTTTCCGGCGGCGGGCAGCGGCAACACGGCGGTGGAGCTGTCTATTCAAGACCTGGAAAAATGCTCCGGATTTAAGGAATGGATAGACGTAACCAAACCTATTTAAAAGAGGGAACGGATTTGAAAAAAGAGATTATTTACAATTTATCGGGGTTGTACCGCGACGATTTTCGCGTAACGGGCTATCGTTTCGGCAAGGGCGAAAAGACTTGCTGCGTGATCGGCAGTCTGCGCGGCGATGAAATTCAGCAGCTTTATATGTGCGGACAGCTTGTAAAAGCGTTGTCGGCGATTGAAAAAAAGGGCGACTTCGCGCACGACCGCGAGGTGCTGGTCATTCCCTCGCTGAACAGCTATTCCACCAACATCGGCAAGCGGTTTTGGTGTCTCGACAACACCGATATCAACCGAATGTTCCCCGGCGATCCCCATGGAGAAACGACCGAACGCGTCGCGGCGGGCGTATTCAAGGAGATAAATCAGTATAAATTCGGCGTGCAGTTTGCTTCGTTTTACATACCCGGAGTTTTTATTCCGCACGTGAGAATGATGAAAACCGCAAAAGAAAACGCATCGCTTGCGGATCTTTTCGGATTGCCTTATATAGTTTTGCGTACTCCGACAGCAATGGACCGCACCACGCTGAACTTTAACTGGCAAGTCTCGGGAACGGCGGCGTTTTCGGTTTACACCAACGCCACCGAGACAATTGACGAAAATTCGGCGGAACAGGGAATTTCGGCGGTTCTGCGTTTTCTGTCGCGTATGGGAGTTATAAAGTACCGCTGTCACGGCGGCTATATGGGTACCATTATCGACGAGGACGATATGATGAACATAAACAGCAGCGCGGCGGGTATTTACCGTCAAGTCTGCGGCGTCGGCGACGAGGTGCACCGCGGCGATGTTATGGCTCAAATAGTTCATCCCTATGAGGGCGGCACGGTGTCCGAACTGCACGCTCCCGCTGACGGCGTGGTGTTTTTTGCTCACAAAAAGCCGCTTATTACCGAAAGCACTCTCGCTTTCAAGCTTATCAAGCGGCTTCATAAATAATGTAACCTCTAAGAGCCTGTTTAGTATCTTGCGAAGCACCGTCTTCACCCGTCCTTTCGCGCCGTACAACGGCACGAAAATTCGGATAAATCCGGCACTTCTCCGGATACTAAACAGGCTCTAAGGAGACCCCGATTTAATCAGCATTTCCCTAAAACTCCATTTTTTGAGCCTATGTTATTTTTTATTAAAAATGGAGATTTTAGAGACTGCCCAAAGTAATCCGCTCGTGTTGAGGCTGCAAAAAAAATTCCGAAAATAATGTCAGAACAGCAATCAAACACAGCTTTACTGTTTTTGAAGCAATCCGTCAATTTTCGGAAAATCTGCGCCCGTTTTTGATTGGGTTTCAGAATAGTTACGAAAAACCGATATTTGCGGGTTTTCGGCAAAGTTTTGGCGTCGCTAAGAGGATTCGAACCTCCGGCCTACCGCTTAGGAGGCGGTCGCTCTATCCGGCTGAGCTACAGCGACATTTATAAAATTATAAAATTGTGAAACTCGTAACACTTTCCCCGAATTCCGGAAGTGAGCGTTAAGCTAATTTCTTAGGAGACTGCCGCTCTATACTACTAAGCTGCTGCGGCACACATTTATATTATACAGCGTTTTTCCGAATTTTTCAAGCGGCAAAATTTTTTTTGTGAAAAACCGCCAAAAAAGCGCGGGGATTTTCAGCAAAGGCTCCAACTGTCTGAAACTCCCATCTGTTTGTCAATGACTTTCCTATAGAAATGGTGTATAATATGTTTGGAAAAAGCGGCTAAATAAAGGAGACAATATGAGATTTGTTGAGATATTTACAGACGGAGCTTGCAGCGGTAATCCCGGTCCCGGAGGATTTGGAGCTGTTTTAAGATGCGACGGATACGAAAAGGAGCTTTCAGGCGGCGAGACTCACACGACCAATAACCGTATGGAGCTTATGGGCGTTATCACGGCGCTGGAGGCTCTGAAATACCCGTGCGAGGTAAGGCTGACGACCGACAGCAAATACGTCGTGGACGGAATCACAAAAAACTGGGCTGTAGGGTGGAAAAAGCGCGGTTGGAAAAAGTCCGACGGCAAACCCGCGCTCAATCCCGATTTGTGGGAACGTCTGCTGAATTTGCTGGATATTCACAAGGTGGAGTTTTGCTGGATAAAAGGACATGCGGGTCACGCGGAAAACGAGCGCTGCGACAGGCTCGCCGTGGAACAACGAGATAAGTTTGCGGGGCGGTAATATGCAGAAGATCAACTATCAGCGCGAATTGGATAAACTTATATGTTCGCTTAACGGCACGCCGACCTTGCTGCTTCATAGCTGCTGCGCGCCCTGTTCAAGCTACTGCTTGGAATATCTTTCGCAATACTTTGCGATTACCGTGCTGTATTATGACCCCAATATTTTTCCCGAGGAGGAATTCCGAAAGCGCACCGACGAACTGGTGCGGCTGATAAAGGAGATGCCCGTAAAAAATCCCGTATCGTTGGTTGTTGCCAAATATGACCCACAGGAGTTTTTCAACGCGGTTAAAGGTTTGGAAGATTGTCCCGAGGGCGGGGACAGGTGCTTTGTGTGCTATAGACTGCGGCTTGAATATGCCGCGAAATATGCGGCTGAACACAAATTCGACTATTTCTGCTCCACGCTTTCGATAAGTCCGCTAAAGAACGCGCAAAAACTTAATGAAATAGGCGCAGAACTTTCGGAGATCTACAAGGTCTCCGCTCTCCCCAACGATTTTAAAAAAAAGGGGGGCTATCTGCGCTCCATAGAACTGAGCCGCGAATACAACTTGTACCGTCAAAATTACTGCGGATGTGTGTTTTCTAAGAAACCGCTGAACAGTTAGCGATGTGCGGCAAAAAACTTATCGACAGGCTGTTTTTCGTTCGGCGGCGCTTACGGTGCTATTCCGCTCATTCGTGATGTGGTTCTTTCGTATGGCTGACCGATGTTATCACCATACTGCTTGTTGCACTGCTGAAAAACACGTTAAAAAACAAGTATGTTCAAGCTGTTATGAATGGGATAACGCCGTGTGTGCGGCATTATTCTTTCAACGGGATTTTTTGGTGTTGGAAAATTGTTTCGCGTCACTGACTAACTTCAGCATAGACCTGCGCCCGATCATAACCACGATAATTTTAGCAGCGGTCGTATTGGGCTACAAAAAACTAAAAGGCAAAAAATTATCGTCCATTTTACTTATAGTGATCTCGGCGTTTTTGGGCGTGGGAGTTTATTCAATATAACAAAAAGCGTTGAGCCGAAAACTCAACGCTTTATTGTTACTCTTTGCTGAATTGATCTTTACCGACGCCGCACAAGGGGCATTTAAAATCCTCGGGCAAGTCTTCCCACTTTGTGCCGGGAGCAATGCCGTTGTCGGGGTCGCCTGCGGTTTCGTCATAGACATATCCGCAAACCTCGCAAGTGTACTTCATATCGCTTCCTCCTTTCATCTGTCCATTCCACACGGAGTGGCTCTTATATTCAATGCCTTATCATTGCGGACGGTCGAATAGAAACGGAAACCGCCCGCAAAGTTATAGACATCAAAGCCGCAGTTTGTTAATATTCTGCTTGCGATGTAGCTTCTCAGACCGCTTTGGCACATTACGTAAACGGGCTTGCTTTTATCAAGTTCGCTTATGCGTTCGCGCAATTCGTCCACGGGGATATTGATAAATCCGTCCGCGTGACCCATACCGTATTCCTTGGGCGTGCGCGTGTCGAGAAGCGTCACGCTGCCGTCGCGTGGAAGCGTTTCATCATCTTCATAATACCATTGCTTAACGATACCGTTTTTGATGTTTTCGATCATATAACCCGCCATATTTACAGGGTCTTTTGCCGATGAATACGGCGGCGCATACGCTAAGTCAAGCTCCGAAAGCTCGTATGCTTTTATTCCCGCGCGAATAGCAGTCGCAAGCACATCTATTCTCTTATCAACACCGTCATATCCTATTATCTGAGCGCCGAGCAGACGATATGTCGCTTTTTCAAACAGCACTTTCATCGTCATCAGCTTGCCACCGGGGTAATATCCCGCGTGGCTCATCGGAGAGAGAATTACTTTATCAACGGCAATGCCAAGAGACTTTGCGGTCTTTTCGTTTATGCCGGTAACGGCGGCTGTAATGTCGAATATTTTTATTATCGAGCTGCCCTGACCGCCCGTGTAATGACTGTCACCGCCGCAAATATTGTCGGCTGCGATCCTGCCCTGCTTGTTGGCGGGTCCCGCAAGAGAAATGAGCGCGTCCGTATCGGTTATGATGTTCTTTATTTGCACGGCGTCGCCGACCGCGTAAATATCGGGAACGGAAGTTTCCATTTTATCGTTGACTACGATACTGCCCTTTATGCCCGTTTCAAGCCCCGCGTTTATGGCAAGCGACGTTTCGGGAGCAACGCCGATAGCCACTATCGCCATATCGGTGTAAAGCGGTTTCCCGTCTCTTAGTTTGACCTCTATACCGCGCTCGGTATCGGAGATATTTTCGACCCGGCTGCCAAGTATCAGGTCTACACCGTTTTTGAGGACTTCCGCGTGTATAAACGACGCCATATCGCCGTCATACGGGTTCATCAGGTGCTCGGCGGATTGTACTATCGTTACGTTTATCCCAAGCTCCCGCAGATTTTCCGCGACCTCCAGCCCGATGAAACCGCCGCCGACTACAATGGCAGATTTCGGGTGATGATCATTCGTGTATTTTTTTATTTTCAGAGTATCCTCAACAGTTCTGAGGGTGAATATTCTATCGCTGTCAATGCCGTCAAAATTCGGTGTTACAGGCTTTGCCCCGGGAGAAAGAAGAAGCTTGTCGTAGTTTTCGGTAAACACGGCTCCGCTTTCAAGATTTTTCACGGTAACGGTTTTGTTTTCGGAATGAATTTCCGTGACCTCGCAGCGCACATTCATCTTTACTCTGAAACGTTTCCAAAAGCTCTCGGGGGTTTGCAAGGTAAGATCGTTCTCGTCCTCAATAGTTCCGCCGATATAATACGGCAATCCGCAATTGGCATAAGAAATAAATCCCGAACGTTCAAAAACCACGATCTCAGCCTGTTCGTCAAGCCGCCGAATTCTCGCTGCGGCGGTAGCTCCGCCCGCAACGCCGCCTACGATTACTACTTTCATTTACTTTACCACCTTTCCGCGATAGCTGTTGATACCGCCGATGTCTTTTACGTTGGTGTAGCCCATTTGCTTCAACTGAGCAACGGCGCGTTTGCTCCTGCCGCCGCTCAGACAGTGTACATAAAGCGGTGTGCTTTTATCTTTTACCGTGTCCGCGATAGAAAAGATTTTGTCAAGCGGTAAATTGACGCTCCCGTTGATGTGCCCGCCGCGATATTCCTGTTCCGTTCTCACGTCAAGCAATAACGCGCCGCCGGTCGCCTCGTATTCCGCAACACCGGCGTTGATGTCAGCGTGAAACAAGTTGAACATTCCTTTTTCCTCCTTATTCGCAAATCAGTGAGTTCCGCAGCTTCCGTTACCGCAGCCGTGTTCTCCGCAAGTGTGACCCTCGCCGTGTTCGTGGTCGTGATGGTCGCATTTTACATCGGGATCAAATTCAAGCGCGCCTCCGAGAAGCGCGTTTACAGCATCGTCGGCATTGCCGCTCACACCGCCGTACAGCTTGATACCCGCCTGCGAAAGCGCGACCTGCGCTCCGCCGCCGATACCGCCGCAGATAAGCACATCAACATTCTGTGCCTGTAAAATTCCCGCGAGCGCACCGTGTCCGCTGCCGTTTGTGTCAAGCACTTGTGAGGAAACGATCTTGTTATCCTCTATATCATAAATCTTAAACTGCTCGGTGTGTCCGAAATGCTGAAAGACCTCTCCGTTTTCATAAGTTACTGCAACTCTCATAATTCCTTCTCCTTTTTCTGTTTTGAATTTTTCCGCGATCTGCTTTTGATCGCAGCTCCGCTTTGGACAAGTCGTGTCCGTGCCGTTGCAAAGTCTGAAATCACCGCCCTCTATTTTTAACGCCAAGCCAAGCACCAGAGCGTCCGCAAGCTTTTTCCTCGCGGTTTCATATATCTTCTGCACAGTCGTTCGCGCTACTCCAAGCTGTGCGCCGGCATCCTCCTGTGAAAGCCCCTCGCGGTCAATGAGCCGTATTACTTCAAACTCGTCTATTGTTAGGATAACAGGCTCGCTTGTTTTCCCGCTTTCGGGCGAAAAGCGAAGATTTTCGGGATAGCGGCACACTCTGCGGCATTTTGTAGGTCGTGCCATTCGCATCAGTCGAGTAGACAGTCTCGACACTCCTTTTCACAAAATTGTAAAGTGAAAGGCTTGCCTACTGCCCCTCACGGA
>CANRFR010000046.1 GCA_947629945.1 uncultured Clostridia bacterium
CCCTGTTTGGCTGCAATTTTAGTATTGGTTTATTTTTAGGGATTATTCCCGTTTACACAGTTTATTTTTCAGACCCTGACAATTCTTTTGATTTTCCGTACACTTTCTGCTTTTTTTCTCTCTTCCTCCCTTCTCTGTTGTAGTTCTTTTTCTAATTTGTTATTCTCGCTCAACAAAATCTGTATCGTTTTTTTATCCTCTTCTTTTTCGGATAAAAGAGTTTTATTGCGAGATTCCATTATACTAGCTTCATTTATTCTCGCCTCAATATCTTGACGCGAAATAATCAATTCCCCGTTTTCTTTCAAATAGTCGCTTGTTATTTGCTCTGGAAGTTTAGCGTATTTATGAAGTTCAACAAGATACAGAGCCGCGCCTTTTTCATCCAACTGATTTTCTTTCATAAGCTCCATAAAATGAAAATACTCTTGAGATACGCTCGAATTCAATTTTGATGATATTATTATTTTCGCCTTATTGACAACATTTAAAGAAGGATTGTTTTGCAAGTCGCCAAATCCCTTTTTCAGATTAAACCAAAGTAATGTAATCAAATTATCAAGATTAATTGTTTTTGGACAGATTTCATTGTGCATTTCCTTAAGTTCACAGTCCATTTTTATTAATGTATAATTAGATGTTAAAAATATAAAATTTGTTGTCTCAATAGACTTTGAATTATCGCCTTCTCTTAAGATATTAATATAGTTTATATAATTAAAAATCAATGAAATGTATGTTTCATCCTTATTAAATTCATCGACAAACTTCTCTGTCAATTCTTTCGAAATTAGGTTGTATTCATTATTTCCTGAATTCTCATAATAACTATTTTCATCCTCTGTTATTTTTAATTTTTCCAAAAATTCAAAAAATTGTGCTTTTTTTAACAGAATGTCACTTTTCGTGGAACATCCGTTTAAAATTACTGACATTGCGGGTTTTGAAGGATCAATATTTTCTTTATTATCTAATATTGAAACAGCCGTTTCGAAAAACCGATTTATTTCGCGCTTCGTTTCTTTGAAATATTTTAAAGTAATAAAGTTTTTGGATTTTGAATTACAGTTGACTTCGTCTACGAGCCCTTTAAATGATAAAACAATATCCTTAAAAATAGTACCATTATATCCATAAAGGGAAAAAAGAATATCCATGTCGCAGAAAATAGTTTGCTTAGTCCTCCACACACCAATTTCGTTTAAATTATGTGCATTCATAATTCCGTTATAAATGACTAACCCTTCAAGCGTTTCGTTAATAGTATCAATAATACCATTAGAGTTATTATCATTTCTAATTATAAACTCGCTAATATAGTCTGAAAAAATACTATTATCTACGCTATTAAGTTGATATAGGCATAATGAATTGCTTAATTCATCCAATTCAGTCTCACTTAAATTACGCTTTAATTTTTTCGAAACAAAACTTTCCAGTTGTTCAAGTAATAATTGAGTCTTTTTATTCGAATTGTTGATTCTGTTTTCTATGTTAATATCAAAATCGATCTCTTCTGGGGAAATTATATAAATACCTGTTTGTTTTTTTGCCTTAACTCGATTTTTTAAAGTAGTATTAATGACTGAAGATGGGATTGAGAAAGAAAATTCCTCATTGAGTTTTTCTGAAATATCATGTTCATTAAATGAGTAAAGACGATATTTGTTAATTATATATTTTATAAAAACTGATAGAACGTCAAAAACATCTTTGTTTTGATCGTATAATGTCTTAAAAACGGAAACAGCCGCTAATAACTGGGTGCTTGTGGATGAGATCCTGATTTTCATAGCTATCAATCCTTTTGTATTTTTCTTCATTATAGCACAAAATACGCACAAAGTCAATATTTCCTAAAAAAATATTATAATCGACACATTAAGCCGAAAGATTTTCTGGTCATGTCCGATCTGGAAGACAAATAAAAACTGAGCCGGCGTTCTGTGAGGAAAAGCAAGCATATTTTTGTCTTATTTCTGTTGAAATTAGTATAAAACGCTTAACATAGGGCTGAAATAATGATATACTTAAAGAAAGCAGATAGTTTATCGCGAATTATATTCGGAAAATTCAAACAAAGGAGAAACGATCTATGAAAACGATCACTTTGGGCAGTACTGGGATAACTACTCCGCGGAATGCGTTCGGTGCGCTCCCCGTTCAGCGCACCGATACCGAGACCGCAGTGAAGATACTCAGACGGGCGTATGAGGACGGGATGACATTTTTCGATACCGCCAGAGCGTATTCCGACTGCGAGGAAAAAATAGGGCTCGCGCTTTCCGATGTCAGAAAGAACATCTTCATCGCCACCAAGACCATGGCTAAGAATACCGAGGATATGAAAAAACAGCTTGAGACCTCTCTTGCTATGCTGAAAACCGACTATATCGACATATACCAGTTCCACTGCGCCGATCATTGCATAAGCCCCGAGGACGGCAGCGGAATGTACGAGCTGATGGAAGATCTCAAGCGTCAGGGGATCGTTCGCCATATCGGTATCACGGCGCATAAGATAGGCGTTGCGGAGGAATGTATCGAGTCGGGATTATACGAAACGCTGCAGTTCCCATTCAGCTACCTCTCATCGGATCGCGAGCTTGCGTTGTCCGAAAAATGCCGCGCGAAGAATATGGGATTCATCGCCATGAAAGCACTCGGCGGCGGTATCATTACCGACCCGCGCATGGCGTTCGCGTTCATTTCACAATACGATAATGTGCTTCCCATCTGGGGAATACAGCGCGAAAGCGAGCTTGAGGAATGGCTTGCGTTCATGAAAAATCCGCAGGAAATGACCGCCGAGATCAAAGATCGTATCGACGCCGACCGCGCGGAGCTTGTGGGGAACTTCTGCAGAGGCTGCGGCTATTGTATGCCGTGCCCGCAGGGAATACAGATCAACAACTGCGCGAGAATGTCGCTCATGCTGCGCCGCGCTCCGTCGAAGAACTGGCTCTCCGAGCAGTGGCAGGTGAACATGAAACAGATCGAAAGCTGTGTAAACTGCGGACAGTGCAAGTCGAAATGTCCGTATGAGCTCGATACTCCCGCGTTGCTTCGGGAAAATCTCGAGGATTATAAGCGCGTACTTGCGGGCGAGATCAATGTAGGTTACACGAATAACGGCTGACAGCAAAAACTTTGCCCGCTCTCTATCGGGAAACGGTATAATACTTTTTTAACGGAATAATATGTCTGCTTTCAATTGAAGATCGGTATGAAAAGGCGGCACGGTCTTTTGGACTGTGCCGCTTTTGTTTTGGACAACATATTGGAATCAAAGGTGAGGCGATTTATACTATGGATTTTCCATCGCGTTCAGAAATTTCCATAAGCAATTCCTTTGATATAAAATATGGAGAATTAGGATCTCCTTTTTTATCTACAAGCACAGCGTCACCATCCGCTTCTAAAACATAGAATTTCTCGCCACCCGAAAACTTTATGTTTTCATTGCTTATGCCTTCCTTCGTAACTGTATATTCTAGAGCGTTGGAAGTAATCTTTGAGACCTTTTTGCCTTTGTGGTCTTTGATTATTTTATAAATCTTTTTTCCGCCATGCTCTATGGCAAGACCAATCGCACAGCCTCCACAAGCAGTAAGCAACATTAATTTTACTGGTCCACCAACTTTTTTTGATGCTGTCGTAAGCCATTGATAAGCCCCGAGATTGCTCATAAAAATACCTCCCGCAGTTCTTTAGTTAAAAATATTCTTAATAATATCATTATACAATACCTAAGCGAAAAAGTCAAGCCAAAACGGAAAGAAGATCGGCATAGTTTTTGGACTGTGCCGCCTTTTTGTGGTAGGAAATAAGACTAGTAAATTTGAATTTATCAGCGATTTGTTGCATACCTATATAAGAATTGTGCTATTCAATTTCGACTATCTCATAATCTGGATCTTCTTCGTTCATTTCAAGTGGATAGTCACCGGGGTTTGAAAGATGAAGAATTTCACCACCTGCACTATAGTTACTCATACATTCAGTAAAAAATTCTGTTGCTTCCTCTTCCGTATCAAAAACCCCGTCATTTCCCTCTTCTTGGTAAGAGTCAAATACCTCACCATCAGAAAATGTTATAACTACTTTAAATTTAGCCATTATTTTAATCCTCCCCATTTGTAATTTTTGATTTATCAGGAAAAGTTCTCCACCCGATAGAAATATTATACAACACTGTGGCGAAAAAGTCAAGCCAAATTGAAAAGAAAGGAGTCATCCCATGCCCAAAATAATCGTCACCAGCCGCTACATCAAGCCTAACGCTAACAAGCGCTTCGGAAACTTTGTGAAGTACATCGCCACCCGCGAGTTCTCCGTATCAAAGGGCGTTAAGGAAAAGGCTAACACGAACCGCGGTCTTTATAGGCTGACAGATAATTTTTTCAGATTCTGGTATGCCTTTGTGTTTACGAACTTCTCCAAGCTGGAATCGGGAAATGTAGATGGTGTTTTCAAATACTCCATTGAGCCCAGTTTGCATGAGTTCGCCGCAAAGACAAATCGAAGATAGGCTAGACTGAGATCGACATTCTCGCTACTTCCAAAAACGCTGACAAGTATTTGGTCGGGGAATGCAAATTCAAGAAGCTGCCGTTCTGCTCTTCCGAGTTTTTAGATGTAAAAGCGAAGCTGCTCCCTCATCCGGAAAACGCGGATTTCTTCTACTACCTCTTTTCCGAATCTGGATTTGACGACAAAATAGTTGCGGAAGCACAATCATCGAAGAAAATCACGCTCTGCGATTTGCCGGACATTATTTCTGGCAAAGCATTACCATAATATTCCAAATTCCCTGCTTTTACTGAAAGATTTGCGTAACTCCCCACAAAGTTTTCAGTAGAGCATTGAACCTCATCATAGACGAAAATAGAGCCGATCTCTCGCGAGACCGGCTCCTGTGTATCAAAGCTCTTTTGTCATCTCAAGCATCAGCTGCGCCCCAACGCGGTATCCCACCGAGAACTCGTGAAACCTACTGAGTTCAGCCTGTTCCATTTGGGCATTGGCAAGTTCTTCCATCAACTGTTTAAGATCGGGGTGAAGTTCAAGCATCTTCGCCTTGATTTTCTCGACCTCTTTGCCTGCCTTATAGTAGTCGGGGCAGTCCATGTCAACCTCATCGAACGGGATCTGGCTGCCAAAATACAAACCTTCTAAAATGTTCATTGAAATATCCTCCATGAAGTAGAATTGTTAGGAATTGTGAAAATGCCCGTCCGTCATTCCATTCTATTGGAAGAGATTGGTAACGCTCTAGCTATTGCACAAGTGCGGTTTAAAGAACGATCAACGGACAAACCAGCCGACAGAAAACGCTCTCTGATCGGCTATTTAGGTTTGTAGGTTAGGCTCACTTCCGCACTCTATCCGTGTGATTTTGGCGTGTGATTTTTTTAGAATTCCATGTGATTATGCGGAATTCTGACTGCGAAAAATGCAGTTCCAACTGCATCCTAAGATAAAGAAAAACCGCTGTAAAGTGCCGTTCTGACACGATTTACAGCGGTTTTGCGTATGGTCTGAGTGACAGGATTTGAAGGTCTTGGAAAGGTTTTAGCGCTTTGTTATAACTTACGAGAAACGGCATTACAAAGCCAACTTGCGGCGACTCGCAAGAACGCGATTTTCGTAACTTTTAATAGTTTTTAATACTAATAGCGGACATTTAGCGGACAAGAAATTGATATATCCCTGTACAAATTCAAATTATGATTTAATCCGACTTGAAACAGCTTATGGAGGAACTCACCAACGCCCAGATGGAACAGGCGGAACTTAGCCGCTTTCACGAGTTTTCAATCGGGTATCGCGTTGGGGCACAGCTGATGCTTGAGATGATGAAGACACTTTGATACAAGAGAGCCGATCTTGAAAAAGGTCGGCTCTTTTTAATACACCGTATTGGCACGATTATTGTCGATAAACACACAATGTTTAGTTTTTTTATAAGCAAACATCCCAAGCTCATTCGGCTCTCTCGAGTGTCACCGTGAAATCACCCGTCATTCCCAAAATAATTTCCATACCCGAATCTATGCGACCAAGCGAAACAAGGCTATTAGAATTTCTAAAATCCTTATAAAAAATCGACAAATTTCCCCACGGCACATAATAGCATAGATCGCCCACATCGGGATCGAAGCTGTCGGGTTCGCCCTCTGTTATCAACGGGCTGTCCAAATAAGCGATTTTTTCAACGCTGTTGAAATCCTCAAAATCAAGGTCGAGCGGCAGCATTTCATAAAGCGAATTTGCTGCGGGCGTGTCATATAGCGTTATTGCTATCTCCTGCCCGTCTACCGTCATTTTCAGCTTTCGCTCGTTGTTCTCCGTTTCGGAATTTGCGGATTTATCATCTGTATACCCAAGAGAATCGAGCCACGCTTCAACAGCGGGTCTTGAGCTGTCAACCTCGGGGCGGTATACTCCGATAGGCTCCAAAACCTCGGAGTTCGGCAGATCGGCTTTTATATCTTGAATCGTACTTGCCAACCCGCCTGTTCCGTGAGTAACAAAAGGAACGATCGTTTTGCCCGAAAAGTCATATTCCTCAAGAAAACTGTGGATAGCCATGGGAACAGTATACCACCAATTCGGGAAGCCGAGGAAAACAGTATCGTATTGCTCCATATCCTCAACGCGAGTTTTCAGCGTCGGTCTTGCGTTTGCCGCTTTTTCGTCTGCCGCACGGTCAAGACATTCATCGTAATCGCTCGAATAAGGCTCATCGACAATTATCGAAAACAGATCGCCGCCCGTTCGCTTTTCGATCCAGCTTGCGATCTTTGCGGCGTTCCCCGGCACGAGGACGCTGGCGGAAGTGGAAGCGTCCACATCAATGGCGGAAGGGTCGTCTACCTTCGTGTTATCCGCCCATGTAAAATAGGCGATAAGAATATTACTGTCTGTATCATTCGCCTGAACGGGAGCACTGTTATCACTTTCCGATTTTGACTGTTCGCTTGATGATTCGTTTGATCGTTCGGAGCTTGGGGTTTCGGTGTGCTGCGGTTTCGATTCGGCAACGCTGCTATTGATCGAAGATTGTCCGCTTTGTACTCCGTTGCAAGCGGTCAGTGTGATCGTCATACAGACAGATAGAATTATTGCTAAACATTTTTTCACGGCTTGTTGTCCTTTCTTTTGAATTTTCTTAATAATTTCCCCAAATAATGCGACAGGAAAATACAGGTCATCATCAGCGCCAAGTGATCGAGATAAAACAGTATCTTCGATTCCTCATAATCTAAAAAGACAAATTCGCTTTGCAAGAACAAATAGGTTGCGAAATCACGCTTGATAAATACCCAAACGCCATACCCCGCGATTGCCAAACCTATTCCGAAACAAACCCAACGGAAACCTTTAAAGAATTTCGGGAACTTTTTCTTTACCGCGCCAGCGACCATATTCCAATGCAGTCCTAAGTGCAGACTCATCAGCAAAAATCCCCAGTAAGCCCCGAGTATATGGAGCTTCCTTGCCAACGCCAGACCGCTCTCTATCGGCAAAAACGCGAACACATACCGTGAGAGAACGATTCCGCTGTACATCTGTATAAGCATCGCCGCCAGTGTCAGCACATCGACCACGGTGATGAATACCCTGTTTGGTGTGTATTTTCCCTTGAACAGGGTCTTATGCCAATTCCAATTCAGAATGTGGTGGGCGATAAATAAAACGAACATTCCCGCGCCTACCCATTCATGGAGTTCTTCGCCCCAGAATTGATATCCTGTCAAAAACAGCAGAGCAGCCGTCATTAAAATATCAATGGCAATTTTAATTTTTCCTTTCATTTTCGCCCACCTTTCTTTTTTACAAACGTTATTATTAGGTTATTTTCCCCGCCTACGGCGGGGAAAACAGCCCATTAGATCGCGTTTACTTTAGTTGTTCGTATTGAGCGTCGTCAACCGCTTCAAGCCATTCGTTTGAGGTTTCCGTTCCGGGAACCTCGATCGCCAGATGAGAGAACCAACTGTCGGGCGCTGCTCCGTGCCAATGCTTTACACCTACGGGAATGTTTACAACATCGCAGGGGTTCAGCGCTATCGCGTCTTTTCCCCATTCCTGATAGTAACCTCTGCCGCCCACGCAAACGAGTATCTGCCCGCCGCCGCTTTTTGCGTTATGAATATGCCAGTTGTTTCTGCATTTCGGCTCGAATGTCACATTGAAAATACCGACCTGCTCCGTGGAAAGCGGCGCTAAGTAGCTCTGCCCGATGAAGTATTTCGCGAACCCGTCATTGGGTTTTCCTATCGGAAAAAGCATATTTTTTTCGTGAGCGTCCTTTGCGCTTTCGGCGGGAGCGTCCTCCGTCCAGACTTCCTTTGCCATGCGGAACGCCGCCCATGCTTTCGGCCAGCCCGCGTAAAATGCCGCGTGAGTTAAGATCTCCGCTATTTCCTCTTTTGAAATACCATTCTTTTTCGCGGATTCCAGATGAAATTTAAAAGAGGAATCCACCGATCCCTGTGCCATCAGGCACGTTACGGTAACGAGGGAACGATCCCTTAAAGATAACTTATCCTCTCTGCTCCACACCTCACCGAAAAGCACGTCGTCGTTAAGCTCCGCGAATTTCGAAGCAAAATCTCCGAGCTGATTTCTTCCTGCTGTCTGTTTAACCATTGTTTTGTCCTCCTTATTATTCAAAGCTGTCCGCCCATTCTCTCAGTTCTGTTGCGTCAAGTTTTCCGTTCAGAAGCTTACCCGCTTGAACTTTGGCGTTCGGAACGACTTCCTGCAAGGTTGCCGCTGTCTTTCCAAGTCCGCTGCCGCCCGAAGTTGCGAACGGTACGATAACTTTTCCGTCGAAACCATAAGCCTCCAAAAAGGTTTTAATGATCGTAGGGGCGGTGTACCACCAAATCGGGAATCCCACAAAGATCACATCATACCCGCCAAGATTTGCGTTCGTTTCGGTAAGCTCGGGGCGTGAGGACGGGTCGTTCATTTCCGTGCTGCTGCGGCTTTTCTTGTTCATCCAGTTCAAGTCATCTTTTGTGTAGGGAATTTTCGGCTTGATCTCGTATAAGCTTGCACCCGCTGCTTTTGCAAGCGACTGCGCCGCCTTTTCCGTTACGCCGCTTGCGCTGAAATAGGCTACTAATTTCTTGCTCATAACACTATTACCTCCAGCATTATTTTTTCGATTTTCCCCGCCGCAGACGGGGAAAATCGCCGTTGATATATTTAATTTCTCGCTATTCCGTTATTATCCAGCCATTCCGAAACATCACTTTCAAGAGTAGAACCGCCCGAGTAGTGTATCGACAAGCCCTCGCCGATGACCGCGCCGGGAACCAGCTTTTCAATAGCCGTGATGCTCTGCCCGAAGCGTCCGCCGCCGTGACTGCAGAACGGAATGATCGTCTTTCCCGAAAAATCGTATTCCTCCAAGAAAGAAGCTATCGGCATGGGGATAGAAGCCCACCAGTTCGGATAGCCGAGAATTATCGTGTCGTAATCCGCCATATTTTCCACATGAGAGGAAAGCTCGGGGCGCGCCTGAATATTCTGGTCACGCTGCGCCTCGTCAAGAACCGTGTTATAGTCGTCCGAATACGGGTGAACGAGCGTTATCTCGAATATATCCGCGCCCGTTTGAGCTTGTATCTCGCGTGCCGCGCCACGTGTGTTTCCGCTCCACGAGAAGTAGGCAATGAGTATCTTGCCGCCGCTGCCGCCCGTGGTTTGTTCACCCGAACCGGAAACGTTCCCCGAGCCTGCCGCCGCGTTTCTTACAAGCCGGATCCCGAGATTAAAGCTGCCCTTGCTCTGATCCATCATAGCGCGATAAGCCGAACGCATATTCTTCGCGAAATCGTTCCAGCCGCCGCCTCGGTAAACGCGCCGAGTTCCCTCGGTCGCTCCCGTGGGGTCGGTCTGTTCGCCCTCCGGGTACGCACCGTAAATATCCCATGTCCACTCGCTGACATTGCCGTACATATCGTACAATCCCCACGGGCTTGCCGAAAAGCTGCCTACCTCGACAGTTGTTTGACGGTAAACACCGGGCTTAACTTCAAGATTACCCTGTGAGAAGTAGTTGTCCTCAATGCCGTAGGGATAATGCCCGTAGAAGTTGGTATCGTCGGCGCTCGGGGAGTTCGGGATATAGAACGGCGTGGTCGTTCCCGCGCGGCATGCATATTCCCACTCCGCTTCGGTAGGCAGACGATAGCCGTTGGCGCTTCTGTTCCAGCTAACGCTTTGCCCGTCAATTGTATAAACTGGAGTTGACGAGCTTGAATAAATGTTACTTATGTTGCTCTGATCGCTGCTTGAATTTTCGCTGCTGCAAGCAACAAGACCGAACGTGAGGACTATCGCCATAAGAACCAATAATATCTTTTTCATATATCTATCTTTCCTTCTACACATTTTTATTTTTACTTTAAACTTTTCCCGAGTTGATACGCCAGCTTGGGATATTTGCTGCCCGCGGTCATGGACGGCGTTCCGCAGCCCTTGCCGAGAACTGTTCCCATATCGGTGAAGTTCAGGTATCTCACAAGAGTGCGGTAATGCGCCTCCAGCGCCTCAAACGTCCAATCGTCGCTGTTCCACGCCGCCGAAATAAGAACCGACTTCATCTTTTTTCTCTGTAAGCTGCCGTTAAAGGCGCAGAACCTATCGATCAGTATTTTAAGCTGTGCGGACATTCCGTAGTAATAGAGCGGCGTTACGAACACCAGCATATCGGCTGCGAGTATCTCGCCCTTTATGCCCTCCATTTCGTCCTTTTTGACGCACGGACCGTCGTATCCGCAAGCGACGCATCCGCCACACGGACTAATGTCGCGATGTGCCGCCGAAATAACGGTTATCTCGTGACCCGCCTCTCTTGCGCCTTTCGCAAATTCATCGGCGAGCAAATTTGAAGAGCCGTTTTTGTTCGGGCTTCCCTCAAGAATAACGATATTCAATTTTTGCACCTCCATAAATGCTTTCCCGTTTTGCTATCGCCTTGCTCTATTTCTTTTCGTCCAACAGCATTACACCGTCTGCAGGATTGTGGTCGATTGCTCCGACAATCCGATGGGGAAGATAAGGCTCCTCCAGATAAGCAATATCCTCTTTTGTCAGTTTGACGTTAATAGCGTCCGCAGCGTCATCAAAATGAGAAGCTTTTGTCGCTCCGATAATGGGCGATGCCACACCTTTTGCCCAATGCCATGCCAGGGCGATCTGCTGCATCTTCACATCATAACGCCGTGCCAGTTCGGAAACCCGCTGAATGATCTGCATATCCTGCTCCTCGGTGCGGTCGTATTTCCCCATAGCTACTCTATCGGTCTTAGAGCGGAGAGAATCGGAATTCCACTGTGGACGCGCAAGATGCCCCGCAGCTAACGGACTGTACGGCATAAGCGACACATTCATCTGCTTACAAATGGGAATAAGCTCCCTTTCGTCCTCGCGATAAAGGAGATTATAATGATTCTCCATAGCTTGAAATTCCGCCCACCCATGTTCACGCGCAGCGAGCTGCATATTGTAGAACTGATAGCCGTACATAGCGGAAGCACCCAATGCCCGCACCTTTCCGACCTTGACAAGTTCATTCAAAGCCTCCATTGTTTCTTCGATAGGCGTTTCATAGTCGAATCGATGTATGATATACAAATCAAGATAGTCTGTTCCCAAACGTTTTAGAGTTCCGTCGATTTCCCTTTTAATTGCCGATGAAGACAGTCTGCCGGGGTTAAAATACACCTTAGAAGCAATTACTGCCTTATCCCTTGCGATGTTCTTTTTCAGCGCCTTTCCTAAGTATTCCTCGCTGGTTCCGGCAGAATAGCCGTTGGCGGTATCAAAGAAATTGATGCCGAGAGAAAGAGCGTGACGGACAACCTGTTCTGTTTCCGTTTCATCCAAAGTCCAGTCGTGCATTGTCCCGGCTTTTCCAAAACTCATGCAGCCTACGCATAATTTAGAGATCTGAATATCCGTATTTCCTAATGTTGTATACTCCATTATCGTATTCCTCCTGTCACTGTGCAGCCTTTTGAACCGCACTTACAGCGTTCAGACTGCGGGGATAGCCGATGTAAGGCAAATCCGAGCGACGGCATCTTTACTCCATTGTTCAGATCTATCAGCTCCATTTTGCAGCCTCCCTGTTTTCATTTTTCGACAGACCGAGTGATTTTGAATTTCGCTTTCATTGTATCACCCGCCGATGTTCAGTCCAAGCCCGTTTATCCAATCGGAAATATCGCTTTCGGAAGCTCCGCCCTTCAAGCGAGTACCCGAAAGCCATGTTGCGCCGCTCGTCAGCTTTTCGAGATTTGTCGCGGATGAGCCTACTCCGCTGCCGCCCGAAGTGCAGAACGGAACGACGGTTTTCCCCGAAAAATCGTAGCTTTCAACGAATGTGCTGCAAATTCTCGGAGCTTCTCCCCACCAGATCGGGTAGCCGATGAACACGATGTCATACTTTTCAAAATCTGTAACAGTTCCCGATATAGCGGGACGGCTGTTCGGGTCGTTCATTTCGATAGTGGAGCGGCTCTTGTCGTCGTGATAATCAAGATCGTCCGAGGTGTAAGGCTGTTCGGGAACTATTTCGTACAAATCGCCGTTTACACACTCGGCAATGGTTTTCGCTACGCCCTCGGTCGTGTTAGTCGCCGAAAAATATGCAACAAGAATGTTTGAGCTTTCCGCTGCGTCGGGCGTTGACGACGCATTATCAGCTTCGCTTGCGGCACTTGAGTTGTCCGAGACTGTTGTGTTTTCCGACTTGCCCGGCACGCTTGTGTTCGCGGAATTATTTGAGCTTGTGCCGCCCGCGCTGCACGCCGTAAGAGAAAATGCCGTCAACACGGTAATTAAAATGGCTTTTATTCTTTTCATGGTCTTTACCCCCAATAAATCTATTTCGCTGTGGTGACGCTTGACGCCGTTCACCGATTCCAGTCCTTCATGCTGTCACCGTCAAATTCCACACAACCCCTATGTCCGTGTATCGTGATGGCTGACAATGCTTTATCCAACACTGTAAACTCTTCATCGGATAAAGAAACATTGCAAGCCCCGAGATTTTCGAGTATTCGTTCTATATTCTTTGACCCCGGGATAGGTACGATGTTCGGATATTTGTGAAGCATCCAGGCAATGGCAATCTGAGCATTGGAAGCGTTTTTCTTATTTGCATAGCTTTGGATCAGGTCAAGAAGCGGTCTGTTTGCATTCTGATTATCCGGTGTAAGCTGCGGAACGAATTTGCGGACATCATCGGCATGAGAAAAGTCGGTTTTCGGATATACCTTGCCCGAAAGGAAACCGCTTGCAACGGGCGAAAACGGAACAACTCCGATGTTATGCCCCAGGCAATAAGGGATAACATTCTTCTCGCAGTCACGCTCCAACATATTGTAAATGTTCTGCACAGCGCTTACGGGCGTGATATTGTTTGCCTTTTCGATTGTGTCCGCTTCAACCTGCGATAATCCCCAACCTTTAATAAGCCCCTCGTCTATCAGCCTTCTCATACATTTGGCAACCGTTTCAACGGGAACGGCGCGGCTTACTCGGTGCAGATAATAAAGCTCGACTGTATCGGTTTGCAGATTCTTTAGCGACTGCTCCAGATGAGAGCGAATATATGAGTAGATTTTGTCCTCGCCTTGCGGAGATTCTCCCATAAAGTGAAACTTTGTCGCAAGGACCACCTTGTCACGGAAAGGTTTCACGGCTTTTCCAAGCAGTTTTTCGTTGTGACCGGCGCCATAAAGAAACGCTCCGTAGCCCTCTGCCGTATCAAAGAATGTGCAGCCTGCTTCGTAGGCTTTTCGCATTGCTTCGATACTGTAATCCTCATCGGGGATCTGTCCATAGCCATGCGAGAAGCCCATGCAACCCATTCCTATCTCCGACACCTCAATGTTGCCCAATTTACGCTTTTCCATTTGATTCACCACGCATATCTTTCGTAATACTTACACTTTCTCTTACATACAAATCGTCATCATCGATAAGCTTTACTGCAAGCTCCACAACTGACGGTATTGTTGAAACATAGCCGTTTGCGGGTTCGCCCTTGAAGCTGAGGATATAATCGTCTTTTTTTCCTCCGCGGAGGTATCCCGGGCGAAGTATAGTGTAATTCAGGTTGCTTGCTTCGATAAGGTCAACAGCCTTACGGTTCGGTATCTGGGCGGGTTCATTGTCAAGGTTGTCATCGCCGTCCATATCAATGGGGATCTCATTATAGATACCGACAGCACCCATAAACACAAGCCTTTTTACGTCCGCTGAAAGAAGGTTTTTCGCCACGACAGGCAGTGCCTCGCCCGAGATCGCGCAGTAGACCACATCATTATTTTTAACAAGAGCGGAAAGCTCGTCTGCGTTTTTGGCATCGCAGTTTACGACCTTGATATGGTCAGAACTTTTGTACATATCCGCAGCGTGTCGGGCTGACAGAGTCAATTCATATACGTCGAGTGCGGTCAGTCTTTTGGTCAATGCCGAGCCAAACACGCCTGTTGCGCCAAGTATCAATACCTTTTTTCTGTTCATATCGTCACCCTTCCTCATCACCAAGTCATCGCAAATTCAACTTTTTCGGGGTTTTCGGCGTTGCCGATCATAGGCACAGCTTTGTCAAGCGCCTGCAAAGACAGCACCTCGTCCTCAGTCAGCTGAAAATCGAATATGTCGATATTTTCTTTGATGCGCTCCGCGTGTACAGACTTCGGAATAACGGCCACATCACTCTGAACAAGAAAGCGCAGAAGTACTTGTGCGGGCGTTTTGCCGTATTTCTCCGCAAGCTCCCGAACAACAGGCTCGGCAAACATCTCATTTGCTCTGCCTTGACCAAGCGGAGCATAAGCCTGATGTGCGATGCCGTACTTTGCAAGCCACTCCTTTTCTTCAAGGCGTTGACAGTAAAGGTGCGTTTCGATCTGGTTGACCGCAGGCTTTATTTCATTAAATTTGATAAGATCGATAAAGCGGTCAGCTTCCATGTTTGATATTCCGATAGTCTTGATCTTGCCCGCCTTGCAGTATTCCTCAAGCACGCGCCAAGCGGAATACACGTTCCCAAAAGGCCAATGCAACAGCACCATATCAATATAGTCCACGCCAAGCTTTTTCATGGACTCATCAAGGCTCTTGCGGCAATCATCGGTTTCAAAGGAATGAAACCACACCTTTGTTGTGATGAAAAGCTCCTCCCGGTCGCAAAGCTTCTCGCCAAGAGCCGCCATAATGCCGGCTCCGACCGCCTCTTCATTGCCATAAGCCTGAGCCGTGTCAATCAAGCGATAGCCTGTGCGGATAGCTTCAAGAACGCTTGTTTTGCATTCCTCCGCATTAGTCACTTGATAAGTACCGTAGCCGAGCATAGGCATTTTTGCGCCATTATTTAGTGTTTTATAAATCATATAAGATACCTCCGTTTAAATTTATTTTTTTCATTATAACACAAAAGCTGTTGACATGGAAGTTCAAATATGGTACAATGGTAGAAACCACAAGTTTCAGCGGAGGTCGTTATGTATAATCATTTACTTACAGTTTTCAAAGCGGTTGCGGACTGCGGCAGCTTTTCAAAAGCCGCGGAGTTAATGTTTATCACCCACACGGCAATTATCAAACAGATAAATCAGCTTGAACATCACATCGGCGTCAAGCTGTTTCATCGTTCCAATCAAGGGATCAAGCTGACGGCAGCGGGGAGATCACTTTACGGGGATACCCTGCGTATTATGGAGTTTTCGGATAACGCAATCAAGAAAGCAAAGTCTGCCGAAAACGGTCAAAAACCGGTGATACGGATAGGAACATCAATGCTCTATCCCTGCAAAGCATTCTTCGACCTTTGGTACAATATGTTCAGTGACACCTCGGAGTACGCGCTGAGCATTATTTCCTTTGAGGATAGCAATATGACAATTTACCGCCTCGGGAAAGATTTTGACTGTATCATCGGGGCATACAATTCGGGATTGACTGCCGATCTTTGCCAATTCATCAAACTGGGCGAATATAAATTCTGCATTGCCGTGCCGAGGACAAACAGACTTTCCACCGCAGACAGCCTGTGCTTTAATGATTTGCATGGTGAAACGCTTCGCATGATGCTGCCGGGTAACAGTATAATGAACGACAAGGTAAGACAGGAGATCATAAGGTCACACCCCGAAATAAAGATACGGGATATTGAGTATCACTATGACTTTCAGACTTTCAACTCCTGTGCTCAAAATAACGATCTGCTGCTGTCGCTGTCCTGCTGGGCAGACGTTCACCCCGCACTTGCAACGATACCGCTTGATGAGGATTTTGCTTTGCCTTACGGCATCATAGCGCCCGCCGAGCCAACGGCAGATGTCGGGAGATTTTTGAAAATGATCATAGGAAAATTTTAAATCAAAGAATATTTTGTCGCGTTCACGACTGACAGCCCGATTTAGGGAAACGCTGATTAAAAAGCAATTTTGAAGCGAAATCCAAGGATTTTCAAATTTTTGTTATTTTTTGGAA
>CANRFR010000047.1 GCA_947629945.1 uncultured Clostridia bacterium
CTCCCCCCCCGTCGCTCGGTTAGTGTTATACGTATTGTATGGACTGATATTTCTTACAGCGCGGTTTGCTCAAGTTAAACACCAAAAAAACTATCTCCCCGTGTAAACGGGGAGATAAAAATTCAATCATCATTCCCTCAACTATGAACAGGAAGAAAATACTGTTTATAACTGAGCCGCACTGCCGAGTGGAGCGGGGGGTAAGGGGGAGGGAGAGGGGAAAAGGGAGCGCGAGGGCGAGTGACCGCAAGCGGTCACCCTAAACCCGTAGGGAGGGGGAGAGGGGGGGAAACTGCCGTCCGTAAAAAAATTAAAGGTTTACTGCAAGATACGCATAAGTTTTTTCGTTAAATGTACATACTCCCCCCCTCTCCCCCTCCCGTAGGGTTGTCCCCTCGCACACGGCGCATTTCAGTTTCAAATCACATATTAAAAAAGCGAAAAAGTTTTCCCCTCGCACATGGCGCGTAACACTACAAATCAACATATTAAAAAAGCGAAAAGTTTTCTCCTCGCACAAGGCGCGTAACAAACTCAAATTAACAAAACTGAAGCAAAGGAGGTAAGTAAGGCGCTTTGAAACTTTTTTCAATATATTGGCATTGGCGCGTTTATCATTCTTCAAGGAATTTATAAGCGGGCACATCAAGAGCCTTGGCAATATCAAACAAAGTGTCTAGAGAAATGGTTCTGTTTACGTTTGGCGCTTCTACTGCACCGAGAGAGGCGGTACTCTTATCTATCATTTCGGCAAGCTGTTCTTGAGTAAATCCGCGCAGCTTACGATAATAGGCTATCTTCAAGCCTACCTGTCTGCATAATTCGTAATGCTCTTCTTTCATAGTTATCACCCTTATAATAATTTTATCATACAGCATTGACTTATTGTATTATGTGTGATATAATGTATTTATTGTATCACACATAATAAAATTGTACTTTGAGATAATAAAGGGGATATTTATGAATATTTTTACAGTAAGCCTGTTCGGGCATAGAGAAATATCAAATCCGCTCGAAATAGAAAAAGCTCTTTTAAAAGAAATTAGGTCGCTTATCCTCTCAAAAGAGTACGTCGAGTTCCTTGTCGGTCGAAACGGAGAGTTCGATTTGCTGGCAGCGTAGGTTGTGCGGCGAACTCAAAAAAACCTTGAACGCGGCAACAGCGCACTGGTTCTCGTTTTGCCGTATATGACCGACGAGTACCGCAAAAATACCGCCGCCCTCGAAAACTATTACGATGAAATCGAAATCTGCGAACAATCCGCCAAATGTCATTACAAAGCCGCGTTTTCCGTGCGTAACCGCTTGATGGCGGAACGCTCCGATTTGGTGATTTGCTGTATCCAGCACGAAAGCGGCGGCGCGTATCAAACCGTAAAATACGCTCAAAAGCTGAATAAAACTGTTATTAATCTTGCCGCCTGATACAAAAATCCGTCAACAGGCACTTGATTAATGTCTCCGCGTCGACGCGGGATTCTTATCGCACGAAAAAAAAGGCTGTGCAATCGCTTGCACAGCCTTTCTTCATATATAGGGGGATGCCGTTATTTCAAACAATCGCCGATTATTTGCTGAAAGTAACGGTAACGGTAAGAGCGTTGGTTCTGCCAACAGTGTAACGATACTGACCCTTCGCGTTAGCCTTTACTTCCGTGCCGTTAACAACGACCTTAGCAACCTTGTAACCCTTGTTAGCGGTGGGCTTGATGTTGAGTACAAGACCCTGAGTGATGTGAGCGCCGCTCTTAAGAGTTTTGCCGTTCGGGTAAGTCATAACAACCTTGCCGTTCTTCGGAGTTGTAAGCTTTACAGCGGGAGAAGCCAAAGTTGTTACGTTTGCGGTAGCCGCAGCGCCCTTAACAGTGCCGTTTACGGCGATTACGCGAACGGTGTACTTGGTGTTAGCGGTCAAGCCGGAGAGCTTAGCGGAGGTTCCGGTAACGGTCTGAGTCTTGGACCAGCTGCCCGTAGCGGTCTTGAAGCTTACTTCGTACTTGGTAGCGTTAGCGACCTTGTTCCAGCCTACGGTAAGAGCGTTATAGCCGGACTTTGTAACCTTAATGCCGGTAGCCTTAGCGGGAGCAACAGCCGTAAATGTTACGGAAATGCTGAACGCGTTGGACTTCGGAACGTTGAACTTGTACTCGCCGTTAGCGTTAGCCTTAAGCGTTACGCCGTTAGCCTTAACAACGCCTACCTTGTAACCGCTGTTAGCGGTGGGCTTGATTGTAAGACCGAGACCCTCGGTAACATTGCAGCCGGACTTAAGAACTTTCTTATCAACGTCTCTGGTTACGGTGTACTTACCGTTCTTGGGAGCGGTAAATGTGATCTTCGGAGAAGCCTTGGTTGTAACAGTGCCGGTTGCAGCCGCGCTCTTGCCTGCGCCGTTTACAGCAACTACGCGAACGGTGTATGCGGTGTTGGCAGTCAAGCCTGTGAGCGCAGCGGAATTAGTGGTAACCGTCTTAGCGGTAGACCAGCTGCCCGAAGCGGTCTTGTAGCTTACTTCGTACTTAGTCGCAACAGCGCTCTTGTTCCAAGTTACGGTAGCGGAGTTGTAACCGGTCTTAGTAGCCTTAATTCCGGTAACAGCCGCGGGAGCGGAAACCTTGAACGTAGCGGAAACGGTGAACTCGTTTACCTTTTCTACAGTGTAAACGTACGCGCCGTTAGCGTCTGCGGTTACTTCCTTGCCGTTAGCCATAACCTTGTCGATCTGGTAATTAGCGTTAGCCGTGGGCTTGATAGTGATCTTGATACCCTCGGTGATAGCCGCGCCGCTATTAAGAACCTTGCCGTCCTGTCTTACGATAGAAACCTTACCATTGGTAGGAGTTTCAACGGTCATCTTAGCGGAAGCCTTGGTCTCAGCCTCTGCGGTAGCTTCTTCACTTGCCGCAGTGCCCTTGAGCGCTACAACTCGAACAGTGTACTTAGCGTTGGACTTAAGACCATCAAGCTTAGCAGTGGTTTCGGTAACCGTCTTAGCTGCCGACCAATCGTCATTGCCGGTCTTGTAGCTTACAGCGTAGCTGTCAGCCTTCTCGCTTGCTTTCCATGTGAATGTCAGCGAGTTGTAAGTGCGTGCGGTATTCTTAAGCTCTGTAACTGCAGCGGGAGCAAGAACTTCGAACTCAACAGCGATCTCAACGGTCTTGTCGTCAGCCTTAACCTCGTAGGTGTACTTGCCCTCGACAGCCTCAACAGCGGTGCCGTTTACCTTAACGGAAGCAACGCCGTAGCCCTCATCGGGAGCAGCTTCAATAGCGAGCTTGTCGCCTGCCTTGATTTCATCGCCGTCCTTAACCTCGGTTTCGCCGTTCTTAACAGTGAATGTGCCGTTCTTGGTCTCTGCGAGTTTAGCGGTTATAATAGCTTCGAACTCAACGGATATCGTAAGTTCCTTGTCCTTATCCGCAGCAAGGACAGTGTAAACGAAATGACCGTCCTTATCGGCTTCGATAACCGTATCGTTAACCTTAACGGCAGCTACCTTGAAGCCCTCCGCAGCAGCGGGAACTATTGTCAGACCGTCTGCTTCCTTAACTTTGTCGCCGTCCTTAACGTTAGCGTTGCTGTTCTTAACGGTAAATGTGCCGTTCTTCGCTTCTGCGAACTTAACGGTTGCTTCTGCCTTTTCGCCATCACCCTTAAGCGCAAATGTTGCGGTTACCTCAACCTTTGTATCACCATTCTGAACCGTATAGGTAATCTTTTCCGCTGTCTCGGTAACATTAGTTGCTGCACCGTTGACCTTAGCCGAATTGGCTGTATACTTGTAGCCTGTCTCCGGTGTAGCTACGATAGTAAGCTCATCACCCTCAATAGCCGTGGTGACCTCCTCGCCGTCCTCATTCTTAACAACTACAGAGCCGTTTGTCAGATTGCCTACTGTTACGTCAATCTTTGTCTTGCATTCAGCATTAACAGTAAGAGTGCTCGAAGCGTCTGCGGGAACGGTGTATTCCGCAGTGTAATCTTTAAGTTTAAGCTCAGTACCGCCAACAATAATTTTTCTGATATCGCTGCCGGTTCCGGGTGTTACGGTGAACTTAAGAACGTCACCCTCGATTACCTCGTCGCCGTCGTAAAGTTCGGTGTCGCCCTTGGTTACTTTCAAAGCGCCTTTACGAACCGTAAGCTGCAAATTTGCCTTTGCCTTATCGGTCGAATCCTTTTCAGTTGCAGTACCGTTGATAGTAATGCTCTTATCGGTTGCCTTAACCGTGTAGCTGGTGCCGGAAACCGTAGATCCCGCAGTACCTGTGAAAGGAGTTAAAGCAAATGTCGGGTCGGTGAGCGTGTAGCCAGCCTTTACATTAACAGTAAGAGTATCGCCGGCAGCAACCTTATCGCCGCTCTTAACAACAGAACCATCAGATGCCTTTTTTACCTCAACCATATCGTTGATAGCGCTGTCGATAGTAATGGTTGCCTGAGTTGCGTAATCCGCAGTAACTGTCAAAGTTGTGGTGTCACCAGCCTTAACTTCGTATGTGTATACTCCGTCTTTATCTGCTACCACTTCTATGTTGTTAACCCTAATAGCGGTAACTGTGTGGTTATCATCAACAGGAACAGCAGTGATTGTGAGCTTGTCGCCCTCTTTTACTGTGGTGTTGTCCGCTACCTCGGTAGTGCCGTTCATAACGGTGATCTTGCCGTCATTTTTCTGTGTGATCTTAACAGCGGGCTTTGCCAACTCTACGAGAGTTGCGTTCAGTACAACATCAGCTGCACTAACAGTAACAGTGTACTTGCCGTCTGTAGGTGTAATCGGAGCACTGTTGTTTGTTACTTGGCTTACTTTGTAGTCGCCGATAGGCGTAACATTGATTGTAAGAACGTCGCCCTCGTCTACCAAGTCACCATTACCTTTGCTTACGCCTTTCTGATTTGTAACGGTCATTGTGCCGTTTGTCGGGTTTGTAAAGGTCAGAACGTGTGCGCCAATTGATTTAAAATTTGCAATTACATCAAGTGTGTTGCCTTCATCGGTACCCTTAACGGTATAGGTGTAAGTATTGTCAATTTCCTTGTCGTTTTCGTCTGTTGCTTTTGTTGCTACAGTACTACCAACCGTAATTGTACTTACTTTCTTTCTCTGTGCGGGAGCGACAGTAATTGTAAGAACATCGTCCTCAAGAAGCTTTTCGCCCTTTGCAACAGCAGTGCCGTCCTTGGTAACGGTTATAGTACCGTTGGCAGCGTTATCAACCGTAATATCGCCCAGTGTTGCTTCTTTCTTTGCCGCTATTGTAGCAGAGAAAGCAACATCATCTGTTTGATCTGCAGTAACTGTATAGATGTATGCACCTGTATTCGCATCTGTAGGTACATCTGCATCAGAACCATTGACAGTAGATTTAACTGCGGTAATCTTATATGTGGTAGGATCGTTCGGGGTTACAACGACCTCAAGTTTTTGACCGGGGTCAACCGTTGCACCTGTCGGGTTAACGCGCTCGCCGCGACCGGTCTTGTCGTCATACTTATAAACGTTAAGTCTGCCGTTAGCAATGACTGTCGTATAAGAAATGCCGATCTGCTTCTTGAACGTTGCCTCAACAATAAGAGCGGTATCGTCCTTTGTAATCGTGTAGCTGTATGTACCGTCGCCGTTATCGGTGAGTTTGCGCTCATCAGTAGCGTTTTTAAGGGTAACCTTATCAAGCGCATAACCGGCATTTGCGGTAGGTGTGATTGTAATGGTTGTGCCAACATCAAGAGTTTTCGCTGTATTAGCAGTAAGCGCTTCACCATTGCCGTCAACAACATTAAGCGTACCATTACCACTAGCCACAGAATTAGCGGTTACGTTTGCAGTCTGAATAAGATCAGCAAAGACAAACGCTACACCCTTCGAGCTTTCGGGAACTACGTATGTGCCCGTATATATGCCAGTGCCATCAGCAACTGCTGCGCCTGTAAGCGGCTTGCCGTCAACCAAAACAGCTTTGTTAGCGTCCGCAACACGGTAGTTTTCCTTACCGGTAGTAGGCTTTAATGTAACAGTAAGCTCGTCAAACGGCTCTACAGTTGCGCCGCTAGATAGTGTCTCACCGTCTTTCGTAACCGTTAAGTCTGCATTTGCCGGCTTAGTGAAGTTTACGTTAACGGGTGTCGCCGCATCGTAAATGTCGTTTACGATAACAACGGAATATTCTTTTACATTTGTGCCTTTACCATATGTGAACTTGACCGTATGTTCGCCATTTGTTTTGCTCCATATTTCATTGCGGTCCTCAGCAGGAAACCACAATTGGAACGTACCATCATCAAAGTTAAGAGCCTTATTTGTTCCGTCGTCCCAATCATAACCGCCGGTAAAATTGATTTTTTCTACGTCTGTAACACCGTCAACCTTGAACTTTACAAAGAAAGGCACCTTATCAGGCGAACCGCTGGTACCAATAGGTTTGCTATCAGTTTTGGCAGCATAGGTCTCCAAAGCCTCTTTAGTAAGTTTTTCGTCAAACTTTACTTTGATTTTATTACCGGAATTAGCAACACCGCCATAAATGTTTTGATATGTCAGTGAAGTCTCGCCCGCAACAATTACGCTGGTCACAGGAGAGTGATTTCCATCCTCTAATGAGTTTGTTTCAATTCCACCGGACACTTCGCTTAACACTGCCGCTTCAGTTGTGGTTGTATCCGCCGCAAACGCCGCCACGGTGGTCGCAAGCGTGGTCGCGGGCACGGAGCCTACCGCCAAGACCGCAGCCAACACCGCGGCTGTGATCTTTTTAGGTGTTCTTTCATTCATAATTTATTTCCTCCTAAAAAATATATTTTCCTTTACCGGAAATTTGGTTCGAGGTATCTTTTGATACCTGTATGATGTTAATTGTACACTTTTTCGTCAAAATGTTCAAGTTGATATATTATCTAATTTTATCAATTAATATAGTGTGTTGCTATTTATGTAAAAAACTGTTAAAATAGTTAAAAGGAGGGGTCCGAATGGAAAACTCATTCAACTATTGCGAACGTCTGAAAGCCCTTAGGCTTGAAAGAGGCTTTACGCAGGAAGAGATTGCGCTGCAGGCGGAAATAACCACCTCATACTACGGTCAGATAGAGCGCGGCACGGCAAACCCTTCGGTCGGCATGCTTGAAAGGATATGTTCGGTGATGGAAATACAATTAAGTGATATATTCACCTGCTCCGATACCAACATACTCGGCATTGACACCATCTTGATGCAGATTCTGCACCAGCTTTCAAACAAGACGGCAGAGGAAAAAACACTTGTACTTTCGCTTGTTAAGACTATTTTTAAGCTGAAAAATTCTTCTTCCTCAAGTTCTAAGTCAAAAACCGAAAAAATGTCAAAAAATATATAACAAAATTCGTCGGCTTTTTTTCGGTTTTTTGTGCATATTTTTTTACCGCGTCAGCACAAGGGTGAATTATACCCTTTTTGCTTTTCGCGGTATTTTTTTTGCTCAAATGTTGACAAAAATGCCGTTTTATGCTATAATATGTTTACGCCGAGCCGTCTGCCGCGCTTTTCGCTTCGGGCGGGGAGTTTGCGGGGCGGCGGGCTGCGCGCCGGTAGGTCAGCGTATTGCAGGCGTGAAGCGGGAGAAGCTGTTTCAGCACCCGCCTATAAAAGGCGATATGAGGTGTAACAGCCTTATAACGCACACAAATATGGGTTCGATTCCCAACTGTCTCAGAAACAGAGCTTGGTTGCAAGAATGAACTGTCACTTCATTTTTTGTCAAAGGAAAGTGCTCCGTGCCGCGCTTTTTCGGACTTGTCCGAGAGAGCGGTACCGCCGCCGCCTGTCGGGGGAGGATACCGCGCGGGAACATTTGCCGCCATTTTCCGAGAATGTCTCCGAAAACCGCGGCAAACCGCCCCGCGCTCAATCTTGCCGCCGCGTCGTCGGTATAAGGCGCGGAGCACACGAAACAACGCGCTTTACGCGCTTTTTATATGATAATCCAAATAGAATATTACAGGGGCGGTGTTTATTTTCGCGGAGCTTTTTGCAGAATGTACGGATGCGAAAAAGTCTGCTCGGACGAGTTACCGAATTATGTCTACGACCGTGATACGTGTTTGCTTTACTCGCTGAAAGGAACGAAATGAAAATAGAAGATTTACGGGACGATTGGCGGCTGAACGGTCAGGAAGAAATTTTGATGAACGCGAAGCTTATCGCGGCGTTTTATGTGAAGCACGATCACGACCATTGCGTATTCTGTTGGCAGAAGTTTATGCCGGAGTACGAGCGCGCGTTCCGCCTCAACGTGGACTTCGTGAGCCGAGGTTATGTAACGCTTGACGGCTGTCGTTGGATATGCGAAAAATGCTTTGACGATTTTAAGGAAGCGTTTAATTGGGAGATAATGTGATGACGCTTTACAATTTAACTTTTACCGACAACGAGCTTGACGAGCGCTTTAATATAGGGTACTTTTCAAGCAGCGAAAAAGCGGAGGATATCGCGCGTTATTATCGGCGCAATATACGCGGCTTCTGCGAGTACGACTGCTCTTATTCCATAACCGAAAAAAATGTTGTGGGAAACGCGAAAACCGACGACATTTTTATAGTTCACGGTTGGAACGAATACGACCGCGATATTGTCGAGAGCGACTGCTTCACCACAGAGCCGCTTGCTCGTCGTATGCTGGCGGAAATGAAAACGCGGTACGACCGCGCGGAATGGTGCGTCGACTGTTACCGAACAGACGAATGTAAATGGACGGACGGGTTTGTGAGAGTATAAGGAGAACGTAAATGAAAGTAATTATTAATAACAATCAAAAGGGTCTGCTGTTCAAGAACGGCGTTCTTGTGGATTTTTTGAGCGCGGGAAAATACAGAGCGGGCGGCTCGAAAAACATAGAAGTTCTTCCGCTCAACGAGGAAATATGCTCGAAAAACGCGACTTTGGCGCAGATACTCACAAAAGTCATCGACCGTTACAAAGCCGACGATTTGACGAGCGAGGTCACCGTGAAGAACGGCGAAGTCGCTTTGCACTACATAGACGGCGTGTTTGAGGAAGCTCTCACGGCGGGTCGGCACGCGTTCTGGAACGAGGCGGGCAAGCACGAGTTTAAAGTTTACTCCACGGAAAAAGCCAAAATCACCGACATTCCCGCAAATATCGCGGCACAGCTCGGAAGCGGTTTCGTCGTTGACTTAAACGTTCCCTCGGAGTGCAGAACGGTTGTTTACTTTGACGGCAAGCCTGCCGAATATCTTGAGCCGGGACGTTATTTCTACTGGAACGGCGCTGTGAAGATCACCACCTCTACATACAGTATGCGCGTTCAACAACTCGACATCAACGGTCAGGAAATACTCACCAAAGACCGTGTGGGCGTGCGCGTGAATTTTGCGGCGAACTGGAAAATCACGGACTACAAAAAGCTTTCCGAGACTTACCCGAATATAGCGGACGCGCTTTACACCGCCGCCCAGCTTGCTTTGCGCGACTACCTCGGCGGCAAGACCATGGACGAAATGCTTGCCGACCGCGAGAGTATCGGCAATGAAATTCTCGATTTGCTGAAAAAACGCACCGCCGAAATGTACGTTGAAATTCTTTCCGCGGGCATTAAAGACGTGATACTCCCGGGCGAAATTTCGCAGATTATGAACAGCGTTCTCGCGGCGGAGAAGCGCGCTCAAGCTAACGTTATCACACGCCGCGAGGAAGTGGCTTCAACGCGTTCTCTTCTCAACACCGCGAAGCTGATGGACGAAAACGCTACTCTGCGCCGTCTTAAAGAGCTGGAATATATCGAAAAGATCTGCGAGAACGTCGGCGAGATCACCGTGGACGCTCGAAGCTCCGTTCTTACGCAGTTAGCGCAAATAATCGGCAGTAAAGGCGAAAAATAATAAATGAACCGTAAAAAAGACCTCCTGTGGTGTAATAGAAACACTTTCTTTCAGATTTTTCGGTTCTGAAAAATAAACCGTGTAAATGCGAACACTCCCCAAAACAAGAACCTTTCCACATAGCCCGAAATGCGTAAAATTTGCCGCAAGGCAAGCGCTGAGCGGCTATGTGGACTGGTTCTAAGGAAGTGTTGATTAAATCGGGGTGTGCAGATTGCGCATCCGATTTAATCAGGGCTTCCCTAAGTCAGCACACTTGAAAATAAACGAAAAATGTATTATAATATAAACATATACAAGATATGTACAAAAAAGCGGAATGGAGGGCTGAAAAATGAAGCACAGTCTGGTTGAAACAATGCTGTCCATTTTAAACATTCCGGAAGCATCGGAAAATAACGATTCCGACTACCAAACAGCAGCTTATGAGCTGATAAAATTTTTTGATGAAATGCCCGGAGGATTTTTTATCTACCGCGCCGATGATGAGGAACGGATACTGTATGTGAATAATGCGGTGCTGAGAATTTTTGGGTGTAATGACCGCAAGGAGTTTGATGAGCTAACGGGCGGATCGTTTAAGGGATTTGTATATCCGGAGGATCTTCAGGCTGTGGAGAACAGCATAGTCGAACAAATAAAGAACAGCATTTACGATTTTGATTATGTGGAATACCGTATATTGTGCAAAGACGGCACTATACGGTGGATCGATGATTACGGGCATTATATCCGCAGTGAAAGCGCCGGCGGAATATTTTACGTTTTTATTGGCGACGCAACGGAAAAGAGAAAAGCGGGGATTGCCGAAAGAAGACAGATGTTAAGCGAGGTAAAGAAAAGCAGAGACCGGCTCAGTGCGGTTATTGAGGAATATGACAAGGAGCTTTCACTGATAAATCAGGAACATCTTCGCAGACTTGAGGTTATAGAGGGACTTGGCGCAAGCTATGAGTCTATATTATATGTGGAGCTTAACAGAAATTCTCTCGTTCCCTATAGGCAGAGCGAAAGATCGGCATTCTTGTTTGAGAATGGAAGCGGAACGTCTGAATATTCCGTCAGCATAGACAAGTATATAAAGAAATGGGTATATCAGGAGGACAAGGAGCAAATGCGCCTTTTGACGTCCGCTGAATATATAAGCAGCAGACTGTTAAACGAAAAGGCATATTCTGTTAATTATAGGGTAACAGATGGGAAAAGTATACAATATTTTCAGATGAGAGTGGTAAACGTAAGTCCTAACGGCAGTACAGATCAAGCGGTAATGGGATTTCGCAGGATAGACGAGGAAATACATCGTGAAATGGAGCACAGAGATATACTGGAAAGTATGCTTAAAAAGGCGCAGAAAGCCGGCGCTGCAAAAAATACTTTCATCTCAAATATGTCTCACGATATGCGAACACCGCTCAATGCTATATTCGGATTTGCAGAGCTGGCAAAGAGACACTCGGAAGGAAATGAAAAAGCAATAGAGTATTTGGACAGAATAGAGACATCGGGCAAGGAATTGCTCGACCTGATTGACAAGGTTCTTGAGCTGTCATGGGCGGAATCCGCTGAAAGCGGACTTAACGAGAGCAGATGTACCGTATCGGAAATTATAATGGAAGTTTATAATACGATGCAGCCCTTTGCAATGCAAAAAAATATATTATTGACCGTAAATTATCCGTCCGCCGCAGAGAGGTGTGTATATTCCGACAGAGAAAAGCTGAAGAAGATTTTGCTGCATCTTACAAATAACGCAGTAAAATACACTCCAAACGGAGGAAAAGCGGAGCTTTCGGCGGAAATCTCGGAGAGCGGCAGAAACTATGTGGAGTATAAGTTCACAGTAAAGGACACCGGAATAGGTATCAGCAAAGAATTTATCGGGCATATATACGAGCCGTTCGAGAGGGAGAGAAATACAACAGGCAGCGGAATATCTGGAGCGGGACTGGGACTTACAATAGCTGCAACCATAGTGGATATGATGGGGGGAACGATAACCGCAGAAAGCGAACCGGGCAAAGGCAGCACTTTCACGTTAACGCTTAAATTCAAAACAGCAGATGAAAAGCAGAAAGAAAACGCAGCATCTGTAAACGCTATGGCAAAGCTTCTTCAAAGCACGATTCTGCTTGTTGAGGACAACGAGATAAATCTGGAGATTGAAACGGAAATACTCCGTGATTTGGGATTTACCATTGACACAGCGAAAAACGGGGCAATAGCCGTGGAAAAGGTAAGGAACTCCGCCCCCGGAGAATATGCTCTTATCATTATGGATATACAAATGCCCGTAATGGACGGGAGACAAGCGGCAAAGCAGATTCGCCGTTTGGAGGATGCGCGGCTTGCACAGATACCTATAATAGCGCTTTCTGCAAACTCTCTTGATTATGACAAGCAGTTATCCGCAGAGAGCGGAATGAACGCTCATCTTGGAAAGCCGATAGATATCCCGCTGCTGCTTGAAACAATGGAAAGCGTTGTATAACGCTTATGCCGCAGAAAAGCCAAGAGCCTGTGTTCATAGGATTTGTGCGTGGATTTTCGAGCAGATTTTGTCGCTGACAAGGCAAAATTTCGCGGGCTTGCTGTCGCAAGTCAAGGAATTTTAACGCAGTCAGCGGTAAAATCTGCCGAAAAGACGCGTGCAATACCCTATGAATACATGATTTTAGGGATATTGAGGTCAGTATGAGAGCATATTGAGGACTTGGGCGAAGATTTCGGAAACACGACGAATGTGTGCCGCAAAATGGCAAAAGAAGAATCTTCCGCGAATTTCTCGCGTTAAGATATAGAATAATATTTTTAAACCGAAAACAAGGTTGACGTCATGTATGTGACTTGCCCGTCCGTTTTCGCAAAAGTAAGAGAATGTATTCATAGGATATTGCACGCGTCTTTTGGGCAGATTCATGCACAAATCTTGTGAAGACAGGCTCATGAAAAGAGTAGGACGGCGGGCGAACCTTGGAGTTCCGTTTTAGAGCCTGTTTAGTATCCGGAGAAGTGCCGGATTTACCCGGATTTTCGTGCCGTACAACGGCAATTTTTCGCCGATGTACTGTATGTACTTCAAGAAAAATTGCCTATAGCAATCCACGAAAATAGTGCTACAGTTCAATTAAACGTTATCATGCGAGGCGGGCGTTTAAAAGCACCAATGTTGCCTTAATTGTGTGAATTGCTATTAGTACGGCGCGAAAGGACGGGTGAAGACGGTGCTTCGGAAGATACTAAACAGGCTCTTAAAACAGAGCTGCCGAAAAGTATTAAGAAAGAGGTAAATCAAATGGCACAGACAGTAAACAAAGAAGAATTTAAAGGCATTATTCAAAGCAAAAACACAGTGCTTGTGGATTTCTATTCAGATTTGTGCGTTCCGTGCAGGCGAATGTCGCCCGTACTGGAGGAGCTTGAAAGTGAACTGGGCGATAAGGTAAAGGCGGTCAAGATCAACGTTGCGTTCGACGGCGATCTGGCGGCAGAGTACGGAGTCAGCGCAGTGCCGACGTTCGTGCTGTTCAAGCAAGGCAAGGAAACAGGCAGAATAATCGGCGCGGTTCCCAAGGATGAGCTTGCGGCGCTTATTGACGAATAAAAATCGCGGTTTCTCTTTTTGGGCGGGAGAAACGCAGTGCATAATTCAAAAACTACACAAACAGAACAGCGCGAGAAGCTTATCACGGCGGCTCGGCAATTAAAGAGGGGATAGTGATAGAATGATCGATATTTTGATTATCGGCAGCGGCCCCGCGGGACTTACCGCGGCGATTTACGCGGCAAGAGCAAGGCTTTCGCACATTGTCGCGGAAAAAGATTTTATGGGCAGCGGCGCTGTCGCGGTAACGGAGCAAGTCGATAACTTCCCCGGGCTTTACGGAATCTCGGGCTATGAACTTGGCGAGAGGTTCAGGAAACACGCGGAAAAACTTGGTACGGAGATAAAAACCGCTGAGGCTTCCGAGATCCTGAAAACCGAAAACGGATTTGTTACCCGTTTTAAAGACGGCTCGGAAATCGAAAGCCGCACAATAATTTACTCGGCGGGAACTTCTTACCGCCGTCTTGACGTAGAGGGAGGAGCACTGCTTGGAGTAAGTTATTGCGCCACCTGCGACGGCGCGTTTTACGACGGAAAAACCGTTGCTGTGATCGGCGGCGGCGACACCGCTCTTACCGACGCGCTTTATCTTGCGAAAATAGCCGCAAAGGTTTATCTTATTCATCGGCGCGGCGAGTTCCGCGCGAACAGGTCGCTTGTTGAGAAAGTGAAAGACTCTGCGAATATTGAACTTGTTCGGTCAGCTAAACCTACTAAAATATTGGGCGAAAAACACGTCAGCGCAATTCAAACCGAGCAGAACGGCGAAACGAAAACTTTTGATGTAAACGGCGTTTTTGTCGCGATAGGCAGCGTACCTAACACAAAGATACTGGAGGGGCTTGTGGAATTGGACGAGCGCGGCTGCGTCATAGCCGACGAAAACGGCAGAACCTCTCTCAATGGCTTTTACGCCGCGGGAGACGTTCGCGCGAAAGCTTTGCGACAAGTAATAACGGCGTGCGCGGACGGCGCGTGCTGCGTAAATTCCGTTGAAGAGGATCTGAATTTGTAAGAGCTTGTGTTCATAGGATTTGCGCGTGGATTTTCGAGCAGATTTTGTCGCTGACAAGGCAAAATTTCGCGGTCTTGCTGTAATGAAAAGTATAAGAGCCTGTTTAGTATCTTCCGAAGCCCCGTCTTCACCCGTCCTTTCGCGCCGTACAACGGCACGAAAATCCGGGTAAATCCGGCACTTCTCCTGATACTAAACAGGCTCTAAAACCAATGTCAACGTAAGCCCCCTCGGAAAGAGGGGGCTTATTGATATTGACAAAACGAGCGCAATGTGTTATAATAATATAAAAATGATGGGAGGACGTTATGTATTACAGACAACCGCGCTATTTCGGCGAATTCATGTGCGTAGGCGACGACTGCCCCGAAAATTGCTGTTACGGCTGGCGAATAGATTGGTCAAAGAGCGAGATAGATAAGGTAAAAAATGCCGAGAACATATCATCGGAGCTTAAAGAACTTGTGGAAAACTCATTTATCCCAAACGAAACGAACGAAGAAGAATTTCAAATAAAGTTTGACGATAACGGGAAGTGTCCGTTTCAAACGGACGAGGGACTTTGCAAAATACAGAGAGAACTGGGCGCGGAGTATCTTTCCCATACTTGCACCGTTTATCCGCGGTGCTATATTTCTGTGGGAAACGCGCTTTACCGTTATTGCTATACCTCTTGCCCGGTCATCATCAAGAGCTTACTTAACAACGAGAACGCTTGCGACCCGGTGAATGTTTCCTCAAATAAAGACACGGGCAAGAAATATGTTGCCATAAACGAAGCGAAAAACGAGAAAAAGTACCCCGAATTGAAATACCGCGGCGAACTTTTTGAATTCTTTTACGAGTTGATCTCCGACAAGAAAATACCCGTTGAATCCGCGATAATTCTCGGCGCGCTGGCGGCGCAAAAGCTGACGGAGTTTGTTACTCTCAAAGAGTACGACAGGATACCGGAGGCGCTGAAAGCGTTCCGCAAGCAATTCCATAACGCGGCACAGCTGAACTCCATAGCGAATATCAAGCCTAACTATCATTTGAAATTCGGTTTTCTGTCGCAGATGATTGAGGACATCGTAGAGAACGGCGCGACGATTCTTTTGCGCGATGAAACGGGCACGCTCAATATCGACCTCTATAACGAGGGAGAAAGGCGTTTGAGCGAGGCTTTGAAAGGACGGGAATTTTTCATGCGCAATCTTGCGTTGAATCTGCTGTTCGAGTTTGCCGTGCCGTTTAAATTTCCCAACAAAACCATATTTGAAAATTACAGTCTTTACGTTACGGCGTTTGGGCTTCTTAAGCTGAATCTGATAGCGGTATGCTCGGTGGATAAAGGGATAACTTTCCGCACATGCGGGCAGTCATTTGTATATTACGGCGATGATAAGCTAGTGGGAATGACCGCGATAATCTGTCGAGGGATATGCCAATCCGTTGGCAAGGAAGAAGCGCTTATCAAACTTTTGAAAGACAACAAATTCACCACCCCCGCTTATCTCGCGCTGCTTGTAAAGTAGCGGTTTTCGGCGGCGGAGTTATACAATCTGCGCCGCACTGTTAATACTCAAGGACTAAGCAAGATAGGGATCTGACCGAAAGTCAATCGGAATAAAATAGCAAAACGGCACACGCAAAAGTGTGTCGTTTTGTTTTAAATATAGATTACGGAAAGTCCTAAGACTGAATATCAAACCGTGTAAATGGCAATAATACCCATAAGAAAGTGAGGTATTTAGCATGAAAAAGACACA
>CANRFR010000048.1 GCA_947629945.1 uncultured Clostridia bacterium
ACGTGCGGTGCACGCCGTCTGCTGCGTCAAACCTCCTCGCAAGGCATACAGCCTTGCTTCGTCGGTTTTCCTTGCATTCGGTGCACCCCACCCGTTTTTGCTTTTCAAACCGGTTTTTAGAGATGCCCTAAAGTGGAAAAATGGAAAGGAAAGTTTCAATGAACATAAATTATACTCTTGAAGAATACGACGTGGTTGTTATCGGAGCGGGACACGCGGGCTGCGAGGCGGCACTGGCGGCAGCGCGTCTTGGAATGAAAACCGCGATTTTCACGCTGTCGCTTGACTGTATAGCAAATATGCCGTGCAATCCATGCATAGGCGGATCGGCGAAAGGGCAGATAGTATGCGAAATAGACGCGCTTGGCGGAGAAATGGGCAAAGCCGCCGACGCGACCTTTATTCAGTCAAGAATTCTGAATAAGGGAAAGGGTCCAGCCGTGCATAGCCTGCGCGTGCAAAGCGACCGTGTGAAGTACCACATTTATATGAAGCGAGCGCTTGAAAGCACCCCGAACCTTTTTATAAAGCAAGGCGAGGTGACGGCTGTGGACGTGGAAAACGGTCGGGTTAGTGCCGTGCGGACAAAGCTTGGCGCAGTCTATCCATGCAAAGCCACGATAATCACAACGGGAACCTATCTTAACGGCAAAATACATATCGGAGAACTTAATTACTTGGCGGGTCCGGACAATGTGCTCCCGTCGACCGAACTCACGGATTGTCTCAAAAAACTCGGCGTTTCAATTCGCAGATTTAAAACGGGCACCCCCGCCAGAGTACACAAACGCTCTATAGATTTTTCGGTTATGGAGCGTCAGGACGGAGACAGCGAGATTATGCCGTTTTCGTTCGACAACGAGAGTAAACTTGAAAACAAGGCGGAGTGCTATGTGACCTATACGAACGCCGAAACGCACCGCGTTATACTTGAAAATCTGGACCGTTCGCCGCTTTACTCGGGGAGAATTGAGGGAGTGGGTCCTCGCTATTGTCCGAGTATTGAGGACAAAATAGTACGCTTTAAGGATAAGGAGCGCCATCAGCTTTTTGTTGAGCCAATCGGTCTGGATACTGACGAGTATTATTTACAGGGAATGAGTTCCAGTCTGCCCGAGGACGTGCAGTTAAAATTTTTACGAACAATTAAAGGATTAGAAAACGTTGAGATAATGAGACCCGCTTATGCAATCGAGTACGATTGCTGTGACCCGTTGGAACTTTCACCGTCGCTGGAGTTTAAAAATATCGCGGGACTTTACGGAGCGGGACAATTTAACTGCACCTCGGGTTACGAGGAGGCGGCTTGTCAGGGTTTGATTGCGGGGATAAACGCCGCTAGGAAAATTTCGGGTAAGTCGGCGCTTATTCTTGACCGTGCGACCTCGTATATCGGAACGCTTATTGATGACCTTGTAACGAAAGGCTGCGTCGAGCCGTACCGTATGATGACTTCCCGCAGCGAGTACCGCTTGATACTTCGTCAGGACAACGCTCCCGAGCGATTGCTGCCGATAGGACACGAGATAGGGCTTGTTTCGGATGAGAGATTCGCGCGTTTTCAAGCGGATAACGAAGCGCTTAATCGGGAACTGGAACGTATAAAAACCGTGACCATTCACCCGGTCGCCGAGGTCAACGAAATGCTTGTGAGAAAAGGTACTGCTCCGCTAAATTCGGGAGTGCGGCTTTACGAATTGTTGAAGCGCCCGCAGCTTTCCTATGCTGATTTTGCACCGTTTGACCCCGAACGTCCCACTTTAAAGGTGTCGCTTGTCAACCGTCTTGAGATTGAGATGAAATACTCGGGGTACATTAAAATACAGTTAGAACAGATTGAGAAAATGCGGAAACTGGAGCAGAAAAAACTTCCGACGGACGTTGACTATAAAACGATCAAGGGCTTACGGTTAGAAGCGCAGGAAAAGCTGAACAAGCATAAACCTCTGAACGTCGGGCAAGCGGGTAGAATTTCGGGAGTAAATCCCGCCGACGTTTCAGTTTTGCTTATTTGGCTCGCGGGGAAAGGCGGCAACAATGACTGAAATGTTCAAAAAAGCGGGGATTGACATATCCGAACGGCAGCGCGAACAATTTCAAACACTGTTTGAGTTTATGGTGGAGTACAACAAAAATGTTAATCTCACGTCCATAACGGAATTTGAGGACGTGGTGCAGAAGCATTTTATTGACAGCGTTCTGCCGTTTTATATGCTGAAGATTTCGGGAGAAGAGACCTTTATTGACGTCGGAACAGGCGCGGGATATCCGAGCCTTCCGCTGCTTATTTGTTTTCCGAATTTGCGCGCAACGCTCTGTGACAGTCTAGCCAAGCGCTGTACTTATCTGGAACTTGCTTGTGAAAAGCTGGGATTGAACGCGGAAATTGTCCACGCACGAAGCGAGGAACTTGGGCGAACGCGGCGCGAACGGTACAATTTTGCAACCGCGAGAGCCGTTGCCGCAATGCCGATTTTAACGGAGCTTTGTTTGTCGTTTGTGAAAGTCGGTGGAAGGTTTATTGCGCTTAAATCCGTAAACGAAGATATCGGGCTGGCTAAGAAAGCAATAAAAATTCTGGGCGGCGAACTTGAAAGTGTAAATGATTATTTGTTACCTAATGGCGACGAGAGGAGACTCGCTGTTGTTAAAAAAATATCGCAAACCCCGACAAAATACCCCCGAAGCTACGCAAATATCACAAAAAAGCCGTTGTAAAACGGCTTTTTCCGTTTTTATTGCTCACTTGCTGTCGTTTCAGCTCGATAATTTCCCGTGGAAATATTTCCGTGAGTTTGTTATAATTAAAGTAACAAGAATTTGCAACATAAAGGAGAAATAATATGAACACTTTCTTTAAACCGAAAGAAAAAATCACGGGACAAATCGTAATGCTTTCAACTTCGGAGATCATTCCGAATAAAGCCCAGCCGCGGCGGGAATTTAGTGAGGAAGCGTTGCTTTCACTTTCAAAATCCATTAAGGAAAATGGAATTTTACAACCTGTTTGCGTAAGAAAAAGCGGTGCTGTCTATGAAATAATCAGCGGAGAGCGCAGAACAAGAGCCGCAAAACTTGCCGGACTTCATGAGGTGCCGTGTATTGTTATGTCGGTCGATGATGAGCAATCCGCTGTACTGGCGCTTATTGAAAACATTCAGCGTAAGGATCTAAGTTACTTTGAGGAAGCATTGGGAATTGAAAAACTGATCTCATATTACGGATTGACGCAGGAGGAGGCGGCTCGGCGGCTTGGAAAGGCGCAGTCTACGGTGGCAAACAAGCTGCGGCTGTTGAGGTTTACTGACAGCGAACGCCGTATGCTGCTGATGGGTAATCTTTCCGAACGTCAGGCGCGCGCGATAATACGAGTTGATGACGTACAGGCTCGCGGGAGGATAATAGAAAAAGTTGTCGAAAAGCGTCTTAATTTAGACCAGACCGAAACTCTTGTTGAACAAACTTTGGGTGATTCTCATATAAAGAAAAATCGTCGCGCTTCGTTTGATTTTAAAGTTCCGGCACGACTTTATATGAATTCGCTTAACGCGCTTCTAAAGCGCATAAAAACAGATAACGTTCCGTGCGACATCAAGTCGTCAAAGTCCGAGTCGTATTACGAATATACGATAAAATTTCCTATTAACACGTAAAATTTAATAAATGAAGTTCCACGTGGAACATATTTTGTGTAACTTGCCGAAAATGTTCTACGTGGAACATTTTTTTGTCAAACCCCCTTTTTTTTTCTAAATAAGTATGATATAATAATAAGGTAGACATTTGAAAAAAGGGGGAAGTGTTTTGGGAATAATAATCGGAATAGTAAATCAAAAAGGCGGCGTCGGAAAAACAACAACAGCGGTAAATATAGCGGCGGGTCTTGGAAATCTCGGAAAAAAGACATTAATAATTGATTTCGACCCGCAAGGAAACTCCACCACGGGCTTCGGAATAAAAAAGAAAACACTGGACTTGACCAGCTACGACGTAGTAACGGGCAGATGCAGAGCACAGGAAGCTATTATCGAAACAAGATACAAGAACATTTCGCTTATGCCCGCGACAAGCAAGCTGTGTGAAGCGGAGCCGGCGCTTACAGCTATGCCGCAGAAAAATCAACAGCTTAGAAAAGCTGTTCTGCCGATACGCGATAATTATGATATCATCATAATAGACAGTCTCCCGTCATTGGGCGTTTTGGCGGTCAACGCGCTGGCGGCGTGCGATACAATAATCGTGCCGATGGTTTGCGAACACTTCGCGAGAGAGGGCTTGGCACAGTTGATGTACAGTATCAAAAACGTCAAGCAAAAATACAACCGATCTTTGAACATAATGGGAATAGTTTTCACAATGGTGGACAAGCGTCTGCTTTCCTCAAACGAGATAAAAACGGACATTAAAAACGCGTTTGACAAAAAGGTGATATTCAAATCCGAGATACCGCGAAACGTGAAAATTTCCGAGGCGCAGAGCCATGGCGAACCAATAATTTATTACGACAAACGTTCTGCGGGCGCGGACGCCTACAACAAGCTCTCAAAGGAGATAATCGCGAAAATCAGGGAAATGGAGAAGGTAAATGGCACGAAAAAGTGAGAAAAAAACCGAGGGCAGTTTCAACGACTTGTTTTTTGATAACGGCAGTGAAAGCCCCGAGGGAGCGCAGACGCTGCGACTTTCCGAAATAGAGCCGAATAAAGATCAGCCGCGAAAGTCGTTTGACAAGGACGCGCTTCAGCAGCTTGCCGATTCGATAACCGAGCACGGCGTTATACAGCCGCTTATCGTGCGTTCAATGCCCGACGGCAGTTACCAAATCGTTGCGGGCGAACGCCGTTGGAGAGCCGCAAAAATGGCGGGCTTGTCGGAAATTCCCGTCGTAATAAGGGATGATTTGTCGGAAGAACAGGCAATGCAGATCGCGATGATAGAAAATCTTCAGCGCGAAAACTTGAATCCGATCGAGGAAGCATTGGGCTATAAAGAGCTGCTCGACAAATACAACATCACGCAGGACAAGCTTGCAAAAGCGCTCGGCAAGGCTCGTTCGTCGATAACAAACAGCTTGGGACTGCTTAATCTGCCGAACGCCGTTCAGGAGTTGCTGCGGAACGGCAGTCTGTCCGCCGGACACTGCAAGGCTCTGAAAATGATAAAGGACGAAGCCGTGATGATAGAACTGGCGCACAAAGCCTCTGAGGGAGAACTTTCGGTTCGACAGGTAGAGGCAATCGCCCGCCGCGCCGAAAAAAATGAGTCGTCCGTTGAAAAAACCGAAAAATGGTCGGATCCCATGTCTAATTATTACAGGGAGATCGAGGTGGGTATGAAGCATATTCTCGGCACAACGGTGAAAGTCAAGGAAAGCAAACAGGGTAACGTTTTGCAGATAAGTTTTAAAGACGCGGACGAGCTGAAAGACATCGTCGCGCATTTTATGGACGAATAAAGGAGAAAGAAAATGATTGACATTAAGTATTTGAGAGAGAACCCCGAAGCGGTAAAGGAAAATATAAAAAAGAAATTTCAGGACGAAAAACTTCCGCTTGTGGACGAGGTAATAGCGCTCGACAAGGAGCGTCGCGAGACTTTGCAGAGAGCCGAAGCTCTCCGCGCGGACAAGAACCGCATTTCCAAAGAGATCGGCGGTTTTATGGCGAAAGGTCAAAAGGACGAAGCCGAAAAAGCAAAGGCACAGGTGGCGGCGTTCTCTAAGGAACTGTCGGAGCTGGAAGCGAAAGAGCCGGTAATCGACGAGAAAATCACCAAAATTATGATGACTATTCCAAACATCATCGACCCGTCCGTTCCGATTGGAAAGAACGATACCGAAAATGTCGAGGTTACGAAATACGGAGAACCCGTTGTGCCTGATTTTGATATCCCGTATCACGCGGATATTATGGAGAGCTTCGACGGAATAGATTTGGATTCCGCGAGAAAAGTCGCGGGCAACGGCTTTTATTATCTTATGGGCGATATCGCAAGACTGCACAGCGCCGTAATTGCCTATGCGAGAGATTTTATGATAGACCGCGGCTTCACTTACTGCGTACCTCCGTTTATGATAAGAAGCAACGTTGTTACGGGCGTTATGTCGTTTGCCGAGATGGACGCTATGATGTATAAAATTGAGGGTGAGGATCTGTATTTGATAGGAACTTCCGAGCACTCGATGATAGGCAAGTTCATAGATACTATAATTGATGAAGATACTCTGCCGAGAACGTTAACAAGCTACAGCCCGTGCTTCAGAAAAGAGAAAGGCGCGCACGGCATAGAGGAGCGCGGCGTTTACAGAATTCACCAGTTTGAAAAGCAAGAGATGATAGTTGTCTGCAAGCCCGAGGACAGCGCGATGTGGTTCGATAAACTCTGGCAGAATACCGTAGATTTGTTCCGCTCGATGGATATTCCCGTAAGAACGCTGGAGTGCTGCTCGGGCGACCTCGCCGACCTGAAAGTCAAGAGTTTTGACGTTGAAGCGTGGAGCCCGCGTCAGAAGAAGTATTTCGAGGTTGGTTCCTGCTCGAACCTCGGAGACGCGCAGGCTCGCCGACTTAAAATACGCGTGAACGGCAAGGACGGCAAGAAATATTTTGCACATACGCTTAACAATACCGTTGTTGCTCCACCGAGAATGTTGATAGCGTTCCTTGAGAACAACCTCCAAGCGGACGGCTCCGTTAAGATACCCGAAGTGCTTCGTCCGTATATGGGCGGCAAGGAAAAGCTCGTTCCGAAGAAGTAAATTCACAAACAGTTCAGCGCCGTTTCACATAGTTTTCGGTCGGATAACGTACAATTATACTATATAACACCGTACAGACCGTACGGTGTTTAACGGTATTTTGGAGAGCAAATTATGAGAGAAAAAAGGTGGCTGCCGACAATCGTTTCGGTAATATTGGGAGTGGCAACTCTGGTAATCTACAGTGTTATATGGGAGGAAAAAAAGCCGACCATGTACCCGCAAATTATAGCGGCGGCGTGTGTTCCGGCGGTTTTTCCGCTTATCGGAAAAATAACGAAAAACGAACCGCCCGTTTACCTCGGGTGGGTGACGGCACTGCATATTTTTCTGGCTAACGACCTTGGCAGCGCAATGTGGTTTTATGGGATTATTCCCGCGTGGGACTTGATAATGCACGGAATGTTCGGCTTGGTTTTCTCTGTAATCGTGGAATATTTTATAAAACGCTGGGGCGGCGGTTCTTTAAAGAAAGCCGGTTTATATCTGCTGATATTTCTGTCGGCAGCGGGCGCGGCGGCGCTTTGGGAGGTATGGGAGTTCACCTGCGACAATCTTCTCGGCGGCGACGCGCAGCTTGTTAAGGCGGCTCTCGCGAACGGAACAAATCCGATTTCCGACACAATGACCGACATCATAATAACGCTTGTTGGCGCGGCAGTGTTCATAATCGCGGCTCTTATCAAGCGAAACACTGATTAAATCGGATGTGCAGATTGCGCAGCGGATTTAATCAGCACTTCCCAAGAATTCGCACGAAAAGCGGAGGTAAAACAATGGCATTTGTAACATTAAAGGATGTATATAAGCGCTATCACGTCGGCGAGGTGACGATAAACGCCGCCGACGGAATGACATTCGATATCGAAGAGGGCGAGCTTGCCGTGATAGTGGGTCCCTCGGGTTCGGGAAAAACCACGGTGTTGAATATGCTCGGCGGAATGGATAGCTGCGACGAGGGAATTATTTCCGTGGACGGTTCGAGAGTGGACAGTTATAGCAGAAAACAATTGACGCTTTACCGCCGTTTCGATATCGGATTTATTTTTCAGTTTTATAATCTTCTGCCGAATTTGACCGCTAAGGAAAACGTGGAAATAGCCGCGCAGACGAAAGACGATTACATACCCGCCGAGGAAATATTGACGAAAGTGGGCTTGGGGGAGCGCCTTAACAATTTTCCCGCGCAGCTTTCGGGCGGAGAGCAGCAGCGCGTTTCGATAGCGAGGGCGCTCTCGAAAAAACCGAAGCTGCTGCTGTGCGACGAACCCACGGGCGCGCTGGACTACAACACGGGTAAAATGATTTTGAAGCTGCTTCAGGACACTTGCCGTAAGGACGGTATGACGGTAATTTTGGTTACGCACAATACCGCGATAACTCCAATGGCGGACAGGGTGATAAAGATTAAAAACAGCAAGGTAAGCGAGGTTGTCTTTAACGAAAAGCCTACTCCGGTAGAGGATATCGAGTGGTAAGGGGGGACGTTTGTTGAGAGCGGCGAATAAAAATACTCTGCGCGAGATAACGAAGTCGAAAGGTCGGTTTTTGTCAATTTTTCTTATCTGCGCCATAGGCGTGGGTTTTTTCAGCGGAGTCAGGGCGACCTGCGGCGATATGCGCCGCTCCGCCGACGATTATTTTGACTCGCACAACCTTTTCGATTTGCGCGTTTTGTCAACTTTCGGCTTGAACGAAACCGATATTGATGAAATAAAGCAAATTGACGGAGTAGACAGCGTGTACGCTTCAAAATACACGGATCTAACGCTGCACTGTAACGAAAAGGAGCTGCTCACGCGCGTTTATTCCGAAACTCCCGACGATATAAATAAAATCGACATTTATAAAGGCAGAGCGCCGGAAACGGACGATGAAGCGCTGGTGAGCTGTTATTCGGTCTCCGACAAAATGTCTCTCGGCGATAAAATAACGTTGGAAGATACGACGGAAGCCGAGGAATTTCCGCTTAAAAATAAGCAATACACGATTGTCGGAATGTACAGCACGCCGATGTTTATTTCAATGACACAGCGCGGTTCGACAAATATCGGCAACGGTTCGATAGACGCTTTGATGATAGTTCCCGAGGAGCATTTTACTGCGGAGCCGTATACTGAGATCTACATAAAGTCGGATAGACTGCAGAATATGCAGAGCTATTCGGACGAGTATGAAGAACTCCGCGATGAGATCGCCGATAAGCTGGAAGAACTCGGCGAAAAGCGCAGTCCCGAGCGTTACGAAGAGGTTCTGGGAGACGCGATAAAAGAAATAGCAGACGGCGAGGAGGAACTTGAAAAAGCCAAAGCCGACGGTCAAAAGGAACTTGACGATGCGAAGAAAAAACTCGACGACGGAAAAGCGGAAATAGACGACGGCGAAAAAGAACTTGACGACGCAAAGAAAAAGCTCGACGACGCAAAGCCGCAGCTCGACGAAGCAGAGCAAAAACTCGCCGACGCAAGAGCGGAGCTTGACAGCGCAAAAGCCGAACTTGACGAAAACAAACCGACGTTGGACAAAGCAAAGGAAAAATTAGACAGCTCCAAAAAGGAACTTGACGACGGCGAGGTTCAATTGGCTCAGGCGAAAGCTCAGCTTGACGAAACGGACAGGCAGCTTACCGCCGCAGAAGCGCAGATCGCGGCACAAAAAACGGAACTCGAAAAATCAAAGCCGTTTATGACGGAACAGCAGATTGCCGCCGCGGAAGCCCAAATCGCGCAAGCCGAAACTCAAACACAACAGGGAAGAGCGCAGTATAACGCGGGACTTGCCAAATACAATAAGAACGCTCAAACGATAAGCGACGGCAAAGCCGCTTATGAAAGCGGACTTGACGAGTATAATAAGGGGCTTGCGGAATACAATTCGGGATATGAAAAATATTTAAGCGGAGAAGCCGATTATCAGAGCGGTTTATCCGAATATCAAACCAACAAAGCGGACTATGATAAAGGCGTATCGGACTACGAACAAGGCGTAAAAGATATAGAGCAAGCCAAAAAGGATTATGAGCAGGGGCTGATTGATTACGAGGACGGCAAAGCCGAGTATGAGACCGAGATAGCCGACGCGGAAAAAGAACTTGCCGACGCGCGCCAAAAGATAGAGGACGCGGGAGAGGCAAAGTATTACGTTTTCTCGCGCGATGATAACCCCGGCTATTCGGAGTACAGCTCCAACGCCGAAAGAATCGACAGAATAGCCGCGATTTTCCCCGTATTTTTCTTGCTGGTGGCGGGCTTGGTCTGCCTTACCACAATGTCGAGAATGGTGGAGGAACAGCGCACCCAAATCGGCACGCTGAAAGCTCTCGGTTACTCGCGCGGCGCGATAATGCGGCACTACATCACTTACGCCGTTACAGCTTCTCTTATCGGCGGCATACTGGGCGCTGTTGGCGGAAACTTTTTGTTCCCCGGCGTTATCGTTTACGCTTATTCGATGATGTACGTGATTAAGGATATTCATTTTATGTTTACCGCGCCTAATCTTATTTTGTCGATAGGCTCAATGACGGCGGCGATAGCGCTTACGGTTTATTTCTCCTGTGCCGCCGCCCTAAAGGAAACTCCCGCATCATTGATGCGTCCGAAAGCTCCGAAAGCGGGCAAGCGAATTCTGCTTGAAAAAATACCGCTTATTTGGAACAAGATGAACTTCTTCGCCAAGGTGAGCGCCCGCAATTTGATACGCTATAAGCGCCGAATGATAATGACGGTAGTCGGGATAGCGGGCTGCACCGCGCTTTCCTTGACGGGCTTCGGACTGAAAAATTCCATTCTCGATATCGCGGAGCTTCAGTTCAACGATATTTATAAATACAGCGGTTATATGGCGTATAAGGACGACATAAAGCCTTCGGAATTGGAGAGCGTTTACAACACACTCACCGATTATGAGCCGGATACGGAATACACCCGCGCTCTGATAAAACAGTATGATTTCGAACACTCGGGAAATACCGCTCAAGTTTATATAACGGCTGTTGAACATCCCGATATTTTTGAGAAATTCATAGACCTCCGCGAGCGTGAGACAAAGGAAGAGGTCTCGATGAAAAACGGCGCGGTAATTACCGAAAAAGCCGCAAAGCTGTTGGACGCGAAAGCGGGCGATGAGATCACCGTGAAAATAGACGGCGGTTCTGAGAAAAAGCTGACGGTCACGGGCATTACCGAACAGTACGTCGGGCATTATCTCTACGTTTCGGAAAGCGGCTACAACGAAATTTTCGGGGAACTGCCGAATTACAATATGATTTATTTCGACAACGGCATTTCCCGCGACACGGACGTTCAAAAAGATTTTTCCGAGCGTATGCTGGAAAACAAAAACGTTTCCGCAGTAATGATGAACGCGTCCTCAATGCGCGATATTTACGACGCTTTGAAAATAATGGATTTGGTGGTGGTGGTGCTTATCGTTTCGGCGGCGGCGCTGGCGTTCGTGGTGCTGTATAATCTCACCAATGTAAACATTACGGAGCGTATAAGAGAGATCGCCACGTTAAAAGTTCTCGGTTTCCATGACATTGAGGTATCAAGCTACGTTTTCCGCGAAAGCGCGGTGCTGACGCTGTTGGGCGCGGCGGTTGGTCTGGGACTCGGTTATGTGTTGTGTATGTTTATCATAAAAACCGCCGAGATCGATGAAATGATGTTCGGGCGGCACATTCACGGAATAAGTTATCTGTGGGCGTTTTTGGTTACAGTGGCGTTTTCGATGATAGTAAACCTGATAATGACAAAGGCGCTCAAAAAAGTTAGTATGGTAGAATCGCTGAAATCGGTAGAGTAACGGGAGAGAAGAAATGATAGAAAACATAGTGACCTGCAAATTGAACGTCGACGAGGAGCTTACCATAAAAAAGAACTCTTTGCGCGGCGGCGACGGAAAACGCATAGCCATAGTCACGGGTATACACGGCGACGAACTGGAGGGTCAGTATGTCTGTTACAGACTTGTAAAACGGATAACTGCTAATATGAGCGCTCTTCACGGAACGGTGGACATTTACCCGTCGGTGAACCCTTTGGGAATGGAGAGCGCGAGCCGTGCCGTGCCGATAACGGGTACGGATATGAATAAGGTTTTTCCCGGCTCCGACGCGGGCGCGTTCGCGGAAAAGATAGCGAAAAAACTTGTTGAGGATATTCGCGGCGCGGATTTGTGCGTGGATATCCATTCCAGCAACATCTTTATTAGGGAGATTCCTCAGGTACGCATACGCGCCGAACGAAAAGAAAGTCTGGTGCAATATGCGAAAATGCTGAATACCGATATGGTGTGGATTCACGAAAGCGGAGCGGTGGGCGACGGTTCTCTGGCAGAAACACTGAATTCGGAGAATATTCCGACTTTGGTCGTGGAAATGGGAGTGGGTCAGCGAATTGATCTTGAATATTGCGAACAGCTTCTCCGAGGCATTTTTAATTTGATGAACAAGCTCGGCGTTTGGGGCGTCGAGGAACACGGGATATCTCACCCGATGATCTCAACGGACGGTTCGGTGCACGTTATTCACGCAAACGGCGGCGGCATTTTTATTCCGAGCGTCGAGCACAACAACCGGATAGCTAAAGGTTCGGTGATAGGCGAGATAGTCACTCCGATTACCGGCACGGTGGAGCAGGAGATTGTCGCTCCCGTTGACGGCGTTATATTTTCTTTGCGCGAGTATCCGATAGTATACGAGGGCAGCGTGATAGCGCGTATGCTCTCGATGGAAAAATAAACGGGAACGATGAACCCGCTGTTTCGTGTGGGATAAAAAAACATAAGCTCGAAAGGAAAGCTATGAAAGACAGAATTTTTGAATCGAAAGAAAACTACCTTGAAACCATTTTGATACTTCACAACAGAAACGGAGAAGTTCGCAGCGTGGATATTGCCGCGGAAATGGAGTTCTCGAAACCTTCGGTGTCCATTGCGATGAAAAATCTCAGAGAAGAGGGCTGTATAAACGTTGATAAAAACGGCTACATTACTCTCACCGACAGCGGTCGAGAGATCGCCGAGCGCGTTTACGAGCGGCATTTGCTGTTCACGGACTGGCTTACGTCTATGGGAGTTCCCGAGGAGATCGCCGCCGAGGACGCTTGCCGCATAGAGCACGACCTAAGCGTTGAAAGCTTCAGCGCAATTAAAGCGTATATTAATAAACACGGGAAAATGTGAGGTTTTGGAATTTCGTTCGTCTAAAAAATAGAGAGAGCGAAACGTCCGCAGCGAGAGTGTTGTCGGAACGTCAACCCGTTCAAACTCAAGATTTTGAAATTATTTCAAGGAGGAATTCATCGTGAAAAAAATTTTAGCAGCAATTTTAGCAGCAGTTTCAGTATTGGGCTTAACGGCGTGCGGCGAAAAAACAAGTTTAAAAACGAGCGCTCCGCAGTCAAGTGAAACCGAAACAAGCAATACAACAGTGGAACGCAAAACGTTCGCGCCTATCGAAATTACGGACAACAACGTACTGAATTCCGTGCGGGTTTTCGATACAATGTACGAGGACAACAAGCAGGCAATGTTTAGTCCGCTGTCGCTGAATATGTGTCTCGGAATGTTGGAGGCGGGCGCGGCGGGGTCGTCCAAAACCGCCTTGGACAATTACCTTGGCAGAACGGATTACGCGGATTTCGCCGCCGATTATCTTGAGCACGCGAAAGATTTCAATTACAAAAGCAAGGGTGCGACGAAATATAAAAACGTTTTTGAACTGGCGAACTCGCTCTGGGCAAGCGAGAGCCACGAGATAAGCGGGGAATACAAGAAAAATGTCGCGGATAAATTCTCCGCCGAAATCGACAATGTGGATTTTCTGAAGCCCGAAAAAGCCGCCGAAAAAATTAACGGCTGGGTGAACGACAAAACTCACGAAATGATACCGACTATCATAAATCCGGAACAGCTCACGTCCGACACCGCCGCCGTTCTGGTGAACACGGTTTACTTCGAGAGCGCGTGGAGCAGCGAGTGGTATTTAAATGACGAAAAGGAAACGTTTAAAAATGCCGATGGCTCGACTGTTGATACCAAGCTTATGGTAAACGACAGCAAAATTTATTACGAAAACAAAAACGCGTCCGCGTTTTCCCTCGGCTACAGAAACGGTATGAAGTTTATCGGTATTTTGCCGAAAAACGAGGGCGATTTTACATTGGAGAGCCTTGATATCGAGGGACTTTTGAAGAGCGAGACTACGGAGTATGACGTTACCGCGAAAATGCCGAAGCTGAATTTTGAGAGCGAGTTCCCGCTGACGGACGCTTTGAATGCCGCGGGTTTATCCGATGTTTTCAACAAAGATAACGCGGACTTTTCTCCGATGCAGGGAAGCGCGGACGAGCGTTTCTACGTTTCCGAGGTAATGCAGAAAACCAAGCTGGAGCTGGACGAAGAGGGCACCAGAGCGGCGGCGGTCACTGCGGCAATAATGGATAACGCCGCTGCAATTATGCCCGAGGAACGCGAGAAAAAGGATGTTTTTTTGAACCGTCCGTTTGCGTTTTTGATATACGACGGCGAAGCACAGCAAATTGTGTTTATGGGAAAAGTTACCGCGCTTGACGGCTGACGAGATCGGGCTGATTTCATCGCGGACAAATATTTTATCTCACCTTTGGGGGACGGAAAAATGAAAATAGTATGCATAATGGAAAACACCTCTGCGGACGATAACCTTTTCAGCGAGGACGGCTTTTCGCTTTTCGTTGAATATAACGATAAAAATTACCTTATCGACGCGGGACTTTCGGGAAAAGCGGTCGATAACGCCCGCAGAATGAAGCTGCCTATAGACGATATCAGCGCGGTGTTTTTAACGCACAATCACGCCGCGCATACGGGCGGCATTGACGCGGTGATGAAGCTAAATCCCGACGCGCAGATTTATCTTCGCGTGGGCGGTAAAAAGGAGGTTTTCAAGAAAAGCGGACTTTTCAAACAGTCGGTGGGGCAGGGGCGTTCGTTTTTTCGGAAATACGCGGATAATTTGATTTTGTATAACAGCTTCTCCGAGGTTTGCGATGGCTTTTATATCGCAAGCTGTGAGCGTTTTGAGGAAAAGCATATCAATCCCGACCGCACCTATTTTACCTACGATGAGGATACCAGAAAGCAAACGCCGTTCGATTTTTCCGACGAGAGCTTCGCGGTGATTTTTCCGAAAAAACGCAAAGCCGAGGGCTTGATATTGGTCGGCGGCTGTTTTCACTGCGGAGCGGCGAATATGCTCGAGACCGTTGAGGAGCGCTGGCACGGCATACCTATTTTGGCGGTGATAGGCGGGTTTCATTTCTCCGCGCAGAACCCGAAAACGCTTATCGTTCCGCCCGAGTTCGTGACCTCTACTGCAAGAGCGTTAAAGTCCTCAAGCGCCGAAAAAATTTACGCGTGCCACTGCACGGGCTTCAAGGGCTTTGATATGATGGACGAGATACTCGGCGACAGAATTCTCTATTTGGCGTGCGGAGAAGCGCTTGAATTTTAATCTGTACGGACAGCAACAATTTTGTTATAAAAGTTGAAGTCTCCCCGTTTCTTGGGGAGACTTCAGTTTGTAGAAAAAGTCCTTTTTTATAACCCTTTTTTCTAATTTGAGTTATTGTGTTGCTTATTTCGAGGGGAAAACCCTTCGGGAAAGGGGAGAGGGGGGCAACCTACCCTTGAACCCCCCACAAATTCATTCTTGAATTATACCTGTAGTATTTTTTCAAACGGCAGGAAGCCCCCCTCTCCCCTCTCCCTACGGGTTTTCCCCTCGAGCTCCCTTT
>CANRFR010000049.1 GCA_947629945.1 uncultured Clostridia bacterium
AGCGGCAATAAACCACATTGCCCGCAGTCAAAACCATAATTGTCAATTTTCAATTGTCCATTATCAATTGAAAAGGTGATACGCAGATTATGTTATTACTTTTTATTAAGGAACTCTCCGAGCCGCTTGTCCTCCGTCTTGATATGCGTGATAAGCACGCCGATATGCCCGTTTAGCTTTGTCGTATCCGCAAAAGACGGCGCGTCCGAAAATCCCGAGGTGATCTCGCGCAAGGTCTGCTTGTACTTTTCGTGAAACGCCTTATGCGCCGTGTAGTTCGGATATGAACTCTGCTGCTGAAGCTGTTCTTCGTGCGCGAAGTGCTTGTCAACGTAATCGTTGAGGAACTTCGTCGTCGCTTTGAGCTGCTCCGCGCCCTTGCCGCCGCTGCACGCTTCCAAAAGCTTATTAACAGCGTCTATAAGCTCTCGGTGCTCCTTGTCAATAATTGCGTTGCCGGTAAGTAAATTTGAGGTAAATTCATACTTTGCCATAGTAATTCCCTTTTCCTTTCGTTTATTTTATAGTCATTTTCCCCGAATACAACGGGAAAACGATAGTTTTAAAACGTAGTCCGCATTATCCAAACCCCTCGGTCTACTAAGCCGAAATATTATTGCGTAAAATCATCGCCGTTGTAAAGCCCGGTGACGGATATCGTGAGAAGACTAAAATCGTTCATCAAATCAAGCACCTCTCCCGCAGGCTTTCCCATAATTCGCACTACGGGGCGCAGAACGTTCTCGTTATGGCGAATGACCACGCCGTGGCGATCGTCCGAAAGCTGCACCACTGTGCCGATTGGGTAGGGGTTGAACGCGCGCAAAAACGCCTTTGTCACTTCATAATCGAAGTGTTGGTCGCACGAGCCGAATATGTATTCCTCCGTTTCCGAGACAGACCACGGCGTTCTGTAGGGGCGGTTGGAGGTAAGCGCGTCAAACACGTCGCAGACCGTCAAAATACGCGCAATAAGCGGTATCTTCTCTCCCGCCAGACCCATGGGATAACCCGAGCCGTCGTACTTCTCCTGATGAAAAAGCACGCCGGACATTATGTTGGAATTATACTCGCCGCTGTTTTTAAGGATATTGTAGCCGATAACGGGGTGGCGCTTTATCTCGGCGAACTCCTCGTCCGTAAGCTTGCCGGGCTTAATAATAATGTCGTGGTCGATGTTGGACTTGCCGATATCGTGCAAAAGACCCGATATTACTACCTCCTTGGTCTCATCTTTGGAAAACCCCATCTCCGCGCTTACGGAAGCCGCCATCATTGATACGCGGAGACAATGTTTATAGGTATAATCATCGTAATTCTGCAAAGCTATCATCTGATTTCCAAGGAACGACGTGTCGTTTGCGATATCGTTGATGATATCGTTGGCGATGTTATCCACCTTTTGGACAGCCGAATGTGACAACTCCCGTATTTCCTCGTTGCAATCGAATATCTCGTCAAGATCGGTGAGGGCGCGGGAAATACGTTCATTGCGCCTATGCTCCGCAGCCGAATTGCGCGACGCATTCTCGGCAGTATCAACGTCGTCTATACCGCCGCTTACTATCTTAGCGGACCTTATTCCTTTCTCTTTCATCAAATCGATCATCTGAGATGACAGGAATGATCCCTTTTTCAGCAAGACTTTATATTCGGTGGCGGTGGTGGTGCACACGTCCTCCGCGAGCTGCATACCCTCGCGGAGTTTTTCAACGTTTACAATGATCATTTTTAACTCCTTGCAGTACGGGATTTAAGTTCAATTATACTCAAGGGCATCTCTAAAAACCTTGTTTGAGGGAAAATCAGCAGAGCACGCCGTCTGCGTCGTCAAACCTCCTTGCAAGGCATAAAGCCTTGCTTCGTCGGCTTTCCTAGCAGCCGACGTACTCTGCCGATTTTCCCTTTTCAAACCGGTTTTTAGAGGTGCCCTCAATGATATTTTACCACATATCACGCATTTTGTCAAGGCAAAAAACAAGAAACCCCGATAAAGGCAAGGCGGAAAGATATTCCGCAAAGTGTGAATTTTCATACACAGCCGTTCGGATATCATTGAAGCTCCACAACGGTAACGCCCGCTTCGCCCTCGCCGTAAGCGCCCAGACGGAAGCTCTTTACGCGCGGATTGCGCTTTAATGCCGCGTGAACGGCTTCACGCAGAGCGCCCGTACCCTTGCCGTGAATTATCGTCACTTGATTTATTCCGGAAAGGATCGCGCCGTCAAGGAACATTTCCATCTGCATAACGCCCTCGTCTCCCATACAGCCGCGAATATCCAGTTCCATACCGCCGCGCCGCAAAGCGTTCGACGTTATCGACTTCTTTATTCTGCCTGCGGAGGACTGCTGTTTTTTGGAAGGCGTTTTCTCAACCAGCCGCAAATTTTTCGCGTTTGTCTTAACCGTTACGTTACCTATCTGAACTCGGCACTCGCCCTTGACGTTCGGCAGCGTTGTCAGTTTGCCCTCGCGCCCCGTGTCGGCGAGTTTAACGTCGTCTCCCTGTTTGAACGGACGCGGCGGAACGTAGTTCTCAAGCTTGCGCTCGACAACGGGATTAGCCTCGTCCTGCATTTTGTTGAGTCGTCCGCCGACCTTTGATTTCGCTTCCGAAAGCCCTTTTCTAAGCGCTTCTTTGTCCTTGATTTTCTTTAATTCCTCCAATTCGTTAAGTAAAAGATTGGATTGCGCCCTTGTCTGCTCGATTATCGACATCGCTCTTTGCCGCGCGTTTTCCAGTTCCTTTTCCTTTTGATTTTCCAACTCGGTGAGTTTTTGTTTCAGCTCGCTTTCGGTGAGTTTTGCGCTGCGCTCCGATCTCGCCACGCTCTCTTTAAGTTCCTCCAACTCCTTGCGCGACTGCTCCAACTGATCTATCACTTGCTCGAAACGGCGGTTCTCGGTACTTACAAGTTCTTCCGCGCGCTTTATCACGTAATCGTCCATACCGAGCCTTTTCGTTATCGCGAACGCGTTGGACTTGCCCGGAACGCCGACTATCAAGCGGTAAGTGGGCTTCAAAGTCTCCACGTCGAATTCACAGGACGCGTTTTCCACGCCGTCCGTTTCCAGCGCGAACATTTTCACCTCCTGATAGTGAGTTGTCGCCAGAACTTTCGCGCCGTAACTCTTTAGCTGCGTTAATATCGACACCGCCAACGCGGCGCCCTCGACGGGGTCGGTGCCGCTGCCAAGCTCGTCTATCAGCACAAGCGAATTCTCGTCGGCGGAGTTTATTATTTTGATGACGTTCGTCATGTGCGAGGAAAACGTCGAAAGGCTCTGCTCGATAGACTGCTCGTCGCCGATATCAACATAAATCCGCTCAAAGCACCCGATAACGGAGCCGTCCTGCGCGGGTATCATCAAGCCGCACTGGGTCATCAGAGTAAGAAGTCCGACGGTTTTTATAGCTACCGTTTTACCTCCCGTATTCGGTCCCGTGATGATAAGACAGCCGTAATGCTCGCCTATCTCCACCGATATCGGCACGGCGAGATCTCTGTCAAGAAGCGGGTGCTTGGCATTGTTTAAAATCACTTTCGGCTCGTTCACGATTTTCGCCGAGACCGCTTTCATTTTCGCGCCGAGGTTCGCTTTCGCAAAGTAAAGCTCCAAAATCTGTGACAGTCTGAAATTTTCCTCGATAGCTTCGGCGTTTTCTCCGACCTCCGCCGACATTTCCCGCGATATGCGTTCGATCTCGGCTTGCTCGCGCGACTTCAACACGCGGATCTCATTATTCGCCTCAACGACCTCCATCGGCTCTATAAAGAACGTCTGACCCGTTGCCGATGTGTCGTGCACCAATCCGGGAACATCGCCCTTGTGTTCGCTCCGCACGGGAACTACATAGCGACCGTCGCGCATTGTAACGATAGCGTCTTGAAGATACGAACGCGTGGTCTTGCTTTTTATCATACCGTCCAGTTTGTCGCGGATATTCTGCCCTTGCCGCACTATTCTTCGACGAATGGACGACAGCTCGGCGCTTGCCGCGTCCGACATCTCCTCCTCGGAGATAATGCTCTCGGAAATGCGCTTTTCAAGCGGCTTTACGGGAACAAGCCCTCCGAAATACTCCGCAAGCGAGTTTTCCATATTCTCGCATTGCGAGTACCAATCGCACAGCGCCGCCGTTTCGCGCAGTACCGCCGCAACGTCCAAAAGCTCCCGAAACGAAAGCATAGAACCCGTTTTCGCGCGCTTCAAAGCGCCCGAAACGTCCTTTATCTTACGAAACGCGGGCGTGCCGAACTTCGCCGAAAGCTGAAAAGCGTCGTCGGTTTTTCGCAGTTCGCGCGTTATCACTTCAAAATCGGTTTGGGGCTTCAAATCGAGCGCGGCGGCGCGGCAATCGTCGCTTACCGTCTGCTGCGCGAGAAGCTCCAGAATTTTATCAAGCTCCAATTTTTTATAGTATTTATTCATAAGTTACCTCATCTGTATTTTCCGCAAGACTTACACTCGCTGTCACGTTTGCTGTTGACATATCCGCAATGTTTACAGCACCATGTATTCTCCGAACCTAAAGGGTTTTTCGCCTTGTAAACGTTTATTTGACGGGCTAATTGCATTTTGTCGCCGCTCAGCCGCTCATGAAGCTTACTGAGATAAGAAACAGTGTATATATACAGTCCAAGGCTCGCCAAATTAAGCGATATCACCACTGCGGGCGCAAGATTTTCCAAGAAAAGCATTGCCAGCGAGACCGAGCGGTCAACATCGGCGAATATCCCCGCGCTCAGCGCCGTTCCGACTGCCGATAGCAGTATAAACGCCGCGGAAAGCGCAATATTAACGCCCTCGACAGACTCGGGAAGCGACCGCGCGAACTCGCCGAGCGCTCCGCCCAATACTCCCGTAAACGCCAGCAGCGCAGCAATCGAGTACACAAGCTGAATAAGGCTTGCGGCGCCCATCATTGCCGCCGCCTTTATCAGAGCGCTCCTGTCCTTTTTATCTAAGGAGTTATCGAATTTCAGCCGTTTATTGATATTAAGCGCCGTGGTCTTTTGACCGCAAACGGGGCACACGCCGTTTTTAAAGCGCCAATCCAATACCTCATAGCATTGTGCGCAGTATTTTTGAGAAAACAACTCCCACTTATTCTCCATAACGACCTCCCGTTACACGCTGTCTTTATTGTACAAGAAAAACAAAGCCGTCGTTGATTAAGGTCAGCTTCATAACATCACCTACTTCACCGCAAGCGTGTAACTAACGTCCAAGCGGCGGCAAAGTTCCTTGAACTCCACGGAACCGTCGAGAATTATCGTAAACCAATGTTTCTTATTCATGTGCCAGCCGCCGAAGAAGCGTTTGTTGTCCACCAGAGCGGTCATTTCTTCGGGCGGCAGGCGTAAATCGATTATCTCAACTATCTCATCGGAATCTATCCCGAGCTTTCTGCGGGATACCGTCAGCACCGCCGCGAACCATTTATTGGTGTCGCCGCGCCGCCAAACCGCGTTCCCCTCGAATTTGTCCCAGAGAAATTCAAGCTCGCGGCCGTACTTTTCGCGAACATACTTGATAAGCCGCAAGGTCTGCGCCGCCTTGAAAACGTCGGCTTCAAAACACTTGTCCGCGATATCGTTCAAAGACTGCTCGTATTCCCCGCGAACGGAACCGACAAAGCTGCCCGAGCTGTTAGTCAAGTGCAGAGTATATTCGCCGACTTCCGGTTCGATGACCTTTGCGGTTATCCCGCCGCTTTTCGTAACCGTTACGGTTAGTTCAAAGCCGCTTGACGGCAATGTTTTTGTGTATTCATACGCCGATTTTCGCTTCACAAAACCGTAATTCTCAAGCTTTTGAAATAAAGGCTTTCGGTTTTTGAAAATCACGTTTATGTCATCCATTAAGTATGCTCCTTATTTCGCGCTTTACGCGCTCCAAATCGCCGCAAGTCAGCAACGGCATAAGAGATTTTATTTCCGAAACGCTCTTATCCCACCAGCGCAGCTCCAAAAGAAGAGCGGTCAGCTCCTCGTCAAAGCGCCGCCGAATGAGCCGCGCGGGGTCGCCGCCTACTATCGTATACGGCTCCACGTCACGCGTTACCGTGCTGTTCAGCCCTATAATCGCGCCGTCGCCGATGTGAACTCCGGGAAGAACGGTCACATTCTGCCCTATCCATACGTCGTTTCCGACCACGGTATCGCCTTTAAGAGGCAGTTCGGAGAGCGGCGGCGCGGGTTCGTCCCAGTCGGGGAAGATGTTAAACGGAAAAGTCGTCACGGTGTTCATTCGGTGGTTCGCGCCGTTCATCACGAACTCCACGCCCGCCGCTATTTGACAGAATTTTCCGATAATAAGCTTGTCGCCGTTGAAGTCATAAAAATGCGTAACGCGGCTTTCAAAATCCGCGCCGCTGTAGTACGAAAATTCGCCCGATATGATGTTCGGTTTTTTAACGGTGGGTTTTATGTATGTCATCATTTCGTTCCCCGGCATGGGGAAAATCGTTTCCGGATTTGGCGTCGGCATTATAACGCTCCTTTCACATATCACAAAAATAGCGCCCTGTTTTGTGCAGAACGCTATGAACTCATCATATACATCAACTTAACTCAGTTTATCACTTTAGCGACATCTGATTTGCCGACAGACTGCGTACTGTAATCTCCGCCGACATCTATGTCAACAATATACGAATCGTCAAAAATTTCAACAACGGAAGCCTTTCTTCCGTCTTTGAGCAGAACATTATCATACAACTTTACATTAACCATTCTTAGTCACCTTCTTCTTTGTAACATACGCGGTCGTAAGTCTAAGCAGCGCCTTACCGTTTTCGACTATCCAACCTGTGCATACATTAGCGCTCTTACCGTTGGCGCCCGTTAAACGCATAACATATTCGTAAATATCGCCGTGACCGTTGTTCTCCTTGAAAACTAAGCACTTTTTATCAAGATTTCACCGAATGTTATCGATAAGCTCCCGATAATTATCCAACGTGTATCCCAAAGCGTCGCGAAAAGCCTTTGCCTTGTCGGGCTGTCTTTTCGGGTCAAGCGCGTAATCGGTAAACTTTTCTGCGGGAATATTCACCGGCAGCTTTTCTAAACTCATTATATCACTATTACTCTGATTTGTCAATACCTTTTATAAGGTCGTTAAAGTATTTAAGCGAGGTAAACGAGCGCTCGGTACGATAGAGGAAATAGTCCTCGGTGATAGCCGAAAGCTGTTTTTCAGCGTCCGCGCTCACGGCAAATTTGAAGCACCTATCAAGCGGAGAGAACACAATGTTCCGCATGGCATTTAGCGTTTCGGGAAACAGCATAACGCGCTCGCCCTCAAAATCGGGATTAAAACAGTCCGCGCAAACAAGCTTGGATTTACGCGAAAGAAAGAGCATTCCGTTTTCGCAATCGTAGCGCCCGCAGTTGTGACAAGCCACCAAATTCGGCGCGAAACCCAACATCGCGCTGTAACGCAGCTCGAACGCCGACTTTACTGCGGTAAGCGTTCGTTTTTCCCCCGCGTGGAGCGTTTCGTAAAGCGAGACTGCCAAAAACCTCACAAGACTTCCTTCTTTGTTTTCCCGCTGGTTCTGTTCGGACGGCGTGCAGAACTTCACCGCCTGTGCAAAATACGAGGCGAGAGCCAGTTTTTCGATGTCACGGCTCAACTCGTGAAAAGAAAACTTCGGCTTCGCTGAATTAACCGTGTACCGCAGCTTATTCTTGTTCAAACAAAATTCGGAGTAAGAAAACAGCGCCGCGCTTGAAAGCAGATTGCTGTTTATCTTGTTCGCGCCGTGCGCGGTAGCTTCAACTACGCCCAGTTCATCGGTGAGAATGTCGATAAAGCAGCTGTTCTCGCCGATTTCCCGCCGCCCGACGACTATTCCGTCACAAGTCAGAAGCACCGTTATTCCCTCCTCTGAAAATCAAAATCCCATACCAAAAGAAAAGCGCGCCCCGCATAAAGACGCACTTCAAAACTCAAACATAAGAACTCACCGCACATACCCGCGCTGACAAGACCGCCGCATATACTCGCGCCAATCAAACCGCCGCGTCCGAATGCGGACTACCGCATATACTCGCGCCAATCAAGATCGCCGCGTTCTAACGCGTGAATAAGCGCCTCGGCAGTGGCAATGTTCGTCGCGACGGGAATATTGTGAACATCACAAAGACGCAGAATGTTGATATCGTTAGGCTCGTGAGCTTTCGCGTTAAGCGGGTCGCGGAAAAACAGCAGCAAATCTATCTCGTTGCAGCTTATGCTGGAAGCAAGCTGCTGGTCGCCGCCCTGCGAACCGCTCATAAAGCGTTGGATATGAAGCCCCGTCGCTTCACTTACCAGCTTGCCTGTCGTACCGGTGGCACAAATATTATATCTGCTGAGAATTCCGCAATACGCAATGCAGAACTGAACCATAAGCTCCTTTTTGGAATCGTGAGCGATAAGAGCAATGTTCATTGTAAAAATTCCTCCCTGTTCCGTACCATAACAAAATCAGTCGATTTTGATAGATAAAGGTACATCCTGACCGTCAATACGCTTTGCTATTGAAGAATAAGCCTTGTAGCCTCCGCAGGACCGCGGAAGCGCAAGTCCTTTGGAGCCGCAGATCTTTATGTTCACATCTTCGGGAACCACGCCGATAAGCGGGATTCCGACAGTATCCATAACAACGTCCAAGTCATACAGAATGTCCTCGCCCTTAAAGTTCGGGCTGACCTTGTTTATTATCAACCTTTGATTAATGCAGTTTTTAACGTACAAAAAGTCCGAAAGCATCTGACCGTCGCGTACGCACACAGCGTCGGGCGTAGTGACCATAAGAATAAGATCCGCCGCCTTGATAACGCTGAACACAGAGCTTCCGATACCCGCGGTATCGATGATTATGTAATCAAAGTACTCGCGCATTTCCTCGCAGACATTCATGATCTTCTCGGGATTGATATCGATAAACGGGTTTCTCGTCGCGCAGACCAACGAGAGGTTCTCCACCCTGTCAACCTTTGTCCATGCGGACCTGATATCGATCTTACCCTCCAGATACTCTCCGATGTCGTGCTTTATCTTATCCTTTATGCCGAGAATAATGTCCAAGCAGCGCAGACCGAAATCCAACTCCACCAGCAAAGTCTTGTGACCGAGCGTAGCAAGCCCCGTCGCTACATTTGCAGAAGTTGTAGATTTTCCCGTACCGCCTTTGCCGGCTGTTACCGCAATGATCTGTGACATAATAGTTCCCCTCTCCGGCATTGAATAGTCAACGCCTCGGCAGCCAAAATAAAAAACGCCGCCAACTAATACTCTGTTATTATTTTAGCACAAATTTTGCAATATGAAAAGGGCTTTTTTGTGTATTTAAAAAATTTTGTCAATTTCATTCATTTTTAAGGCTTGCTTTTATGCATATTTCACAATAATCTTAATGTAACGCAATTTTTAAATACATTTTTATACATATTTGACAATTTATGAAAACAAACCCTCCAGCCATTCATAAATTGCGAACTTTACCGTGACTTTCTGAGGTCTGCCGAACGTTTCGAGAACATTTTCGGCGTTCTCATCGGACGCGAACGGTTCCTCCTGCTCCGATACGGCGGGATAGCAAAGCTGCGGAAAAATAACGCACCACCAATTGTGACCCTCTCCGCTGCCCAAAGTGACCCGAAGCGCCTTATAATCGCCCGCGGGAAGTATCAGCCTGTCGTATTCGCGCGTGGAAAACCACATATCCGCAAGCTCCGCGCTCGCCCCGTATGAAAAGCCGTTTTTTTGCAAGAACTTGTTTGCTGTGCGCTCAATATCGGGCAGCAGCCGCTCGACTTTTTCCTCAGCTTCTTCAAGACCTCCGCAGCCCGAAAGCTCGCCGCCGTATTCCTCAAGCAGCTTGTCGCGCAGCCGCAGCTTTATCTCCTGATCTTCGGAACCGTCGGAGTTCGCGGGAATATGCAGCCGCAGCACCTCGTTGTATACGTCCGTGCAGTTTGCCGAAAACGTTCTGAACGCCCCGAACGCCCCAAACGCGATCACTCCAATGCTCAAAGCCAGAACGGTAAGTACTTTTTTCATTTTATTCTCCTTATTTGCGGTTTGCGCCGTTTAAGCTCGGATTTTTTTACTTCCGCTCCGCTCGGTGCACAAGCCTTAATTTCCGTACATTCCCATTATTGGCAAATATTAGAGAACTAATCAATTGACCGCGCAAAATTTGACATTTAAGGTGAAATGTGTTACAATGTATAAGACTTTTGGATAAAACGTCTCAAATCAATATTATATTATAAGGAGTATATAATGTTCCCCGGTATTTATATAGGCGATTTTCTTTTGCCAAGCTACGGAATATGCGGACTTGTCGCGGTTTTCGCGGCTTTTCCGTTTGCGGTCAATCGTTATTACAAAATAACCCGCGACGCTTTTTCAATGATATTCGTTATTCTGTGGGCGGCGATCGGCGCGTTTTTCGGAATGCACTTGCTGTTCGGCTTAACAAACGTTTCGTACTGGCACGAAATGTTCGAGGCAAAAAGCTTTAACGAATTTCTTGGAGCGTTCGGCAGCATATTCGGCGGCGCGGTCTACTACGGCGGACTTCTCTGCGGCATAGCCGCGGGAGCGCTTTCGGTGAAGTTCCAAGGCTTGCGGCTTGATATCGTAAGCGACTGTGCCGCGCCCGCCATACCGCTGTTTCACGGCATAGCGAGAATAGGCTGCTTTTTGGCGGGCTGCTGCTACGGAGTTGAATGGGAGCACGGAATAACGTTCACAAACTCGCTGATAGACTCCGCGAACGGCGTTCCGCGCGTTCCCGTGCAGCTTATCGAGTCGGGCTTCGATTTGATAACGGCGGGAGTTCTGATGTACATATTCTACGGTACCGCCAAGCTCCGCGGCTTGCTTTTGCCGCTTTATCTTACCATATACTCGGCAGGGCGGTTCGGGTTGGAATTTCTGCGCGGCGACTACTATCGAGGGCATATATTCGGACTTTCCACGTCGCAGTTCATAAGTATCCCCATATTTATAATATGTATATCGATTATTCTTGTTCATGCCAGACCCGGCAGACGTAAAACGCGAAAGGTCACAAGGAATTTCCGAAAACTGTAAAAATTACGCTGAAAACGTATACAATCACAAAATGTTGAAAACTGATGTTTATGTTGATTAGATTGTTGAAAACTTTTTGTGCAAGTTTAACAATTGACGTGGGCGCGTTTCGTTTAAAATACGGCAAAAAACAGAAATTGGGGGGAGTTTTAGGAAATTTTTAAAATCTCTGTTGACTAAATCAAAATTTTCGGCTATACTGTTATCAAGAGATGAAGGAAAAAGCGCCGATCATAAATTTAGATATAACGGCGGGAGTTCGGGCTTACCGACTTCTCTTCAAACCATGGTTTTAGGCTCGAATAAAGACATAACGGAGAACCGGGAGCGTATAAACGCAGTCAGGTGGCGTTGTGCGCTTCAAAAGGAAGAACTCAACTTTACAGAATTTTACGGAGGTTGTTATTATGTGCATGAAAGACATTGAAGTTAAAAATCAGGTGGGTTTACACGCAAGACCCGCTACATTCTTTATCCAGAAAGCCAATGAATACAAGTCGTCTATCTGGGTAGAAAAAGAGGAACGCAGAGTGAACGCAAAGTCCCTTTTGGGTATCCTCTCGCTCGGTATTGTGGGCGGCGCGCAGATTCGCATTATCGCCGACGGTTCCGATGAGCAGCTTGCTGTTGACGGTTTGGTAAAACTGGTTGAAAGCGAATTTGCCGAGTAATATCGAGCGTACTCAAAAATGATTATTTTATCGGGCGGATTTTCCGCCCGTTATTTTTTTGCGCCGTAATAAAATTCGGTCTTTTGAAAATGTTGACACGCTGAGGGCGCTCGATTGCGTGAAATTTGTGAGAAGTTGACGAAATTTTGCGAAAAAGTTACAAAAAGGTTACAAAAATATTGCAATTAGGTTACAAGTATGGTATAATTACAGTCAGAACACCACCGGCGCGGCATAACGCCGAGCCGTATTTAAAATAATACTAAGAGTATGTATTCATAGGATATCGCACTCGTCTTTTCGGCAGATTTTACCGCTGACTGCGTTAAAATTTCTTGACTTGCGACATCAAGTCCGCGAATTTTTACCTTGTCAGCGACAAAGTCTGCTCGAAAATCCACGCACAAATACTATGAACACAAGCTCTAAAAATTCTGATATAAAACGGCGATAATTCGCCGCAAACGATAAGGAGCGGAAAAATGGCAAAATCCAAAGGAAATACAAAGTTGGACAAAGTTTCCAAAACCGAGGAAAAAAAGCTCCCCGGGCAAGAAAACAGTGCGCCGCCCGAAATTTCCGAAAAATCCGAAACCAACTCTCCGAATGCGGAAGTCGCTGCGGCAAAGTCCGACGAGTTTTCTTCCCCGAAAAAGTTAAAGGAATTACGTAAAAAAAGAATGCGTCACAAAATAGGCGCAACGGAGAATATCTCGGAAAAGCTCTCCGATGAACCTAAAGATACTGCGGCGGTCACAACCGATAAGACTGTCGGCTCGAATTCGGAAGCTGTCGTTAAAGCTGACGATACTCACACTGAAGCGGCGGAGAACGCAGACAGCGCGGAAAACGGAACTAAAACGGAATCCTCACAAGCCTCGAAATCCGAAGCGAACGTCAACTTTTTTACCAAAACGGCTCAAAAAATCAAGGAGTGGCGGCAAAACAGGCTCTCGAGCGGGGCACAGGCTGACGCACAAGCTAACTTTCAGACTGACGCACAAGCTAACGCTCAGGCTGACGCTCAGGCTAACGCACAAGCAGACGCTAAGGCTGCCGCTAAAGCGCTCGCCGAAAAAAAATCGGAAGCTCGGAAAGAACGACTGTTAAAGATAAAGAAGGCTTTGGAAAACGCCCGCGTGAAAACCGCGAAGGCGCTGAAGCCCATAGGGATATGGCTTGGCAAGGCTTATATCGTCATCTCGCGCATAGGTGAATATCTTGTAAGCGTTTTAAGCAAGATTGCAAGATACATCGGACTTTGTTTGCTATATCTGGTGGCGGTTATATACAGAGGTCTTACATACCTTAAACAACCGTTCGCGGATTTTTTCAAGAGAATCGGCGAGTTTTTGTCGGCTCCGTTTAAGCGCCATAAAAAGGCAAGAAAGCTCGGCTCTTCTGAAATAGCGAAAGCTCGGCAGGAAAAAGGCTTTTGGGGCGGACTGGCGGCATGGTTCAAGGTCGCGGGACGCACCGTTTTCGGCAAGCGCGGACTGCTCGCCACCGCCGTAAACTGGGGCTTGCCCGTTGTTTCGTGCGTGTTTTTGATAAACATTATCGGCTATGCCAACAGCCAGAACTACGCGCTGAAGCTTACCGTAAACGGAGATTTTGTCGGCTATATTAACGATGAAAACGCGTTCACCGAAGCGGAAAAAATGGTGCAGAACCGTATAAACTACACGGGAAGCAGTATCGAAATCATCAGCTTTGATCCCGCTTACGAAGTGGAAAACGTCGGAAGCGGAACCCTGCTCAATCAATATCAGGTCGCAGACAAGCTACTGAAACTTTTGGGCAAGGAAGTAAAGGAAGGGTACGGACTGTACCTCGGGGATTCCTATTACGGAACGCTTTCCTCCCATGCCAAACTTGATCAGGCGATAAAAGATCTGCTTGCGAAATACAGCACGGGCGCCGCGAAAGAAACCGTCCAGCTTGATAAAAACATAAGCTACATCAGCGGAACTTACCTCGCTGACAGCTTTGTAGACGAAGATAAGATCGTCGAGCAGTTTATGGGCAACAAAAAAGTCGCGACATATTATACCGTTAAAGACGGCGACGATATGGACTCGGTCGTTGAAAACACCGATATGACGGTCGATGAACTAAAAAATCTCAATCCCGATTTTGGCGAGGATTATGAATTTACCAACGGTAATAGGCTTAAAATCACACAGGAAGAGCCGTTCCTTACCGTTATGGTAACGCGCGAGATCTCGTACACCGAAGCGGTTGAATATGAAACTGAATATGTGGACGACGATACGGCTTATGCGGGAAACAAATTCCCGCAAAACGACGGCGAAAACGGCGAATGCTCCATTGTCGCAAACGTATCGTACATAAACGGCAACGAAGTCAACAGAAGAATTGTTTCCAAAGAAATCACCAAGGAACCCGTGACAGAGGTCATCTTGGTAGGAACAAAACCGCGCCAAAATGACACGGCTCCCGAGCAGGAAGTCGGCGCGGGGCTTATGCTATGGCCTGTGGGCGGCTATGACGGCGGTCGTATCGAAGAGCCGGTATGGTGGCACGGCGGCTACAGCGGACACAGGGGTATTGATATCGAGGCTCCTGCCGGAACGCCCGTTTACGCGGCGGAAAACGGCGTAGTCACGGGAGCTACATACGACGGCAGTTACAACGGCGGTCGTGGAAATATGGTTATTATTCAAGGCGACAGCGGCTACACTACTTACTATTATCACAACCGCGAGGTTGTCGCGACCGTCGGACAAAGAGTTACGGCGGGTGACGTAATTGCGTATGTGGGAACTACCGGCGAGTCTTACGGATATCACTGCCATTTCGGTGTCAGCATCGGCGACGAGTTTTTAAATCCCACCGATTATCTGCCATGGCACGAACGTACTCCCGAATGTGCCGCAAAAGAATACTGATAACACCAAATTTGTCTTAAATTAATAGTTCTTCCCCGCGTACAGCGGGGAATTTTTTTGTAAAAACGTCTTTTCAATGCATAAAGCAATCCAAAAAAATAATGTCAAACCTCGTCACTAAAATAAAATCAAAAAAATTTCAAAAAACACTTGACAAATTCGGTATAATGTGGTATAATAATCTAGTCATAGATGTGGCGGTATAGCTCAGTTGGCTAGAGCACTTGGTTCATACCCAGGGTGTCATTGGTTCAAATCCGATTACCGCTACCATTGGCCCGTTGGTCAAGTGGTTAAGACACCACCCTTTCACGGTGGAATCGTGGGTTCAATTCCCGCACGGGTCACCACTAAACTCGCATTTGTATTTACAAGTGCGGGTTTTCTTGTTTTACCCCGTTAATTTTTGCTCGC
>CANRFR010000050.1 GCA_947629945.1 uncultured Clostridia bacterium
AAGCCCCCCCTCTCCCCTCTCCCTACAGGGTTTTCCCCTCGAGCTCCCTTTTCCCCTCTCCCTCACCCCTCGCCCCCTCGTCGCTCTTTGGGGCGCTTGAAATGAGGTCTGCCACTCAATTAGGTTGACCATTTTTTCTTTTTTATAACCGACTTTATCAGACTAAGAGCGTGCGTTCATTTTTTCGCGAGAACGGTCACCAGACCGTCGGCTTCGGAAGATGAAATATCCGCGCCGATTATCTTGCCCTCGCAGACTATAAGGTTGGCGCATATAGGCACGGGCGACGGTTCGGTGTAATTCAGAATATCGTAGGTGTATTTGTATGCGTAGCAAGCGCGGTATTTGCGCAAATCGAAGCCTTGTTCCCGCTGAATGGCGTTGTATTGCTCGTAAGCCTCATCGAAATTTGCCGGGATACGGATTTCTTTGATATTCGTCGGCGCTATCCCGACGTCCCAGCCGAACGATTTTATGTATTCCACGCGCTGAGCGGCAGTGCTGCCGTCAGGGCGTGTGTCTCCGTTTGTGTTCATTCGTGTTATGCCCCACACTGCCGCCAAGATCAACAGAATAACGCCTATCACCGTAGTTGTCGCTCTGTGCCGCCGCTTGCTTTTTCTGCGGTCATCTGTTTTTTCGGAACGCATCATATTTTTTGTCATATTCCTGTCTCCTTTATAATAGGTTTGTCCGTACAATTTATGCGGCGGCGGCGTTCATTATTCCATGGGCACCTCTAAAAACAAGGTTTTCAGAGGTGTCCTTTATCTATATAAAAAGTCGGTAAGTCGGTTATAAAAAAGGAAAAATGGTCAACCTCATTGAGTGGTATGGGGGAAAGGGGTGAGGGAGAGAGGAAAAGGGAGCTCGAGGGCGAGTGACCGCAAGCGGTCACCCTAAACCCGTAGGGAGAGGGGAGAGGGGGGCTTCCTGCCGTTTGAAATAATACCGTAGGTAGAAGTAAAGAATGCATTTGTGGGGATATCAAAGGTAGGTTGCCCCCCTCTCCCCTTTCCCGAAGGGTTGTCCCCTCGATACCGGCAACGTAACAATCCAAATTCAGAAAAAATAGGGATATACGAAGTGTTCCCGTCGAAACGGGCGCGCAAAGTATACAATTAAACGTGAAAAGGACTCTTTCTACAAGCTGAGGGCACCTCTAAAACAAGGTTTTCAGAGGTGCCCTATACGTAAATTCAATCGTAAACGCGATTTATTCATCAATTTCTTAATATATTTCACAATATGTTGTGCCAATATAACCAAAACAACGGCGTTTTCTTTGTGCGAAATACCAAAAATTTGGCTCTGGCATTGTCGCCACAGTGATTTAAGTGCTTTTTTTGTGCAAAATAACAACAGATTTCAAAATTTTTTAGGTTAATTTTGTCAACGTTAGTGAAAGTATATAAAGGTTTGAATAAATATTTGTTGGTTTAGGCTCTTTTATTTTTTGCGCGATTTTGGTAGAATAGTATTAGCAAAATATTTGTGAATGCCAATTTGCGCAAAAAAACGGCGTTCATACTTTAGTTCTTTTACAGGAGGTTATATATTATGGCAAGTTTATCGGCAAGAGGTATTTATAAGAGATACCCCGGCGGCGTTACGGCTGTTTCGGACTTCACTATGAACATTAAGGATAAGGAATTTATCGTTTTCGTCGGTCCTTCCGGATGCGGTAAGTCCACGACGCTTCGTATGATCGCAGGTTTGGAGGAGATTTCTGAGGGCGAGTTGTTCATCGGCGACCGGTTGGTAAACGATGTTGCCCCCAAGGACAGAGATATCGCAATGGTTTTCCAGAACTACGCTCTGTATCCTCATATGACGGTATTCGACAATATGGCGTTCGGTCTGAAGCTCCGCAAGGTACCGAAAGAGCAGATCAAGAAGCTTGTTGACGAAGCCGCTAAGATCCTCGATATCGCGCACTTGCTCGACAGAAAGCCGAAGGCTTTGTCCGGCGGTCAAAGACAGCGTGTTGCGCTCGGACGTGCGATCGTCCGCGATCCTCAGGTGTTCCTGCTTGACGAGCCGCTTTCCAATTTGGACGCTAAGCTGCGTGCACAGATGAGAACCGAGCTTTCCAAGCTGCACAAGAATTTGGGTACTACGTTCATTTACGTAACGCACGACCAGACAGAGGCTATGACGATGGGTGACCGTATCGTTGTTATGAAAGACGGCTACATCCAGCAGATCGACAGCCCGATCAACCTTTACGATTCTCCTTGCAACAAGTTTGTGGCGGGCTTCATTGGTTCTCCGCAAATGAACTTTGTTGACGCGAAGCTTATTATGCAAGACGGCAAGTACACCGTTGAATTTGGCGGAAACGACGCCAAGGGTACGGGCAGAAAGTTCTATGTAGAGCTTCCCGCTGCCAAGGCTGACTCGGACGCTTTGAAGTATTATGTTGACAAGGATGTTATCATGGGCATTCGTCCCGAGAACATTCACGATGAGGAAATGTACCTTTCCGCTGCTAAAACAGGTATCATTGAGGCGGACGTGGACGTTACCGAAATGCTTGGCGCCGAAACGTTCCTTTACATCACTTGCGAGGGTATTCAGCTTACTGCACGCGTATCTCCCAGATGTACGGCTCGTCCCGGCGATACCATCAAGCTTGCTATCGACCCGAACAAGGTTCACCTGTTCGACCCGAACGATGAGCACGCGTTGTTCTCATAATCGAAAATTTAATTTAACACTTTGCGGCGTCGGGAAAACTCGACGCCGCTTTTTGTAAGGAACACATAATGAAATATGTTTTGTTGAGCGTTTGTACGACTGCGGCTTTCACGCTGTTTGCTTTTTTTACGGCGCTGTCGTATCTTTTCTCCCTTATCGTTTTTGCGACGGTTGGATTATGCGTGAGTTATCTCGCGGCGCGTGCTTTGGATTACTTCAAGCGGGTGCGTTTCAAGAGTCCGCTGCCGTTTTTCCTGTGTGCGTATCTGCGCGCGGCAATCATCGGTATGACAGTGCTGTTCGCTATAGCGCCGAACGTCGACGTTTACCCGAATGAAATACGCAAGGCGTACAAGCTGTTCGGCGCTGGAATGACGGCGTATTCGATACTCACGCTGATAATACAAGCGGAGATAATACACAACGCTAAATTTAAAAAGGAGTAGACTATGCAGAAAACTGTCGCCACGGTTTTACTTATAATTTTGAATGTCCTGGGCGAAGCGCTGATAATATTGTTGATAACAATGATGCTTTCTACCGTTTCCTCACGCTTTAGGATTTCGATATATGTGATTGCGCTTGCGCTTGCCGTTTTGGATATGCCGATAATGTTCGTTTACAGAAAATTTCGCGACAAATACAAATTTTCCAAAGAAAAATTCTTTTTGTGTACGCTGATAGCGCCGTTCGTTCCGGCAATCATCTTCAGCGTTGTTATTTACAAAATCGGCGTTCAGAATAGTGCGGTAAGTATGGGCTACAGCGGGCTTGCGGGTCTTGCGTTCGCTGTGATTCTGATGGGCGCGACGATTTTCCTTGCGGTATGCACGATCGTATGGACAGAGCTTTCCGATTTGTTTGAACGCCGCTGATATAATTCGCGCTTGACAGTATCAGGCAAAGATGATATAATTATATATGGAACGAGAAAACTTTGCCCGCCGCAAATGGGAGAACGCCAATAAATGAGGAGAAACTCGTTATGAAAAAGGTTCTTATCGTAATCTTAACCTTCGTCTGCGGGGTGATACTGAACACACTGTTGTGCGGCGCGGGGCTGTTTTTCGGCGCGTTTAACGTTATAACGTACATACTTGTCATATTGGCTTTCGGATTGGGGCTTGCCGTTGCGGTAAACAACGCTGCCGAGAAGTTTACGAATTATTTAGCGAAACCCGCGTTTATCGCTTATGCCGAAGCGCCGCTGTTTGTACTTGTATTGGCAAATTTCCTAATATCTTTGTATAATACCAAAAAGACCTTTGTGTACTTCACGTTTTTCGGGCGCGACTATACTCGGACTGTCGCGCTAAATATGCTGATAACCTCCGCTGTGACAATCACATTCACGGTTGTTGTCGCGGCGTATCGCAGAAAGAAACGTAAATTATAAAAAACTTGCAAAATAGGGGGGATTACAACGGTAAATTCGGCGCTCCCGCAAAACAGATTTCATATATTCGAACAGGCTATGTAGTTTGCGGCTTCGGCGGCTATATTTAAAGACAAACTTTGCTTATCGAAATTCAAAACAAACCGAAAGGGAAAAATGAGAATGAACACAAAAATTGAACAACTTATAAATAACATTGAGACAGTTATCCTTGGCAAGCGCGACGTTATAGAGAAGATAGTATGCGCGATGATAGCGGGCGGTCACGTGCTTATTGAGGACGTGCCGGGGGTGGGCAAAACGCTTCTTGCCGAGACCTTGGCGAAGTCCGTTTCGGGAACGTTTGGACGAATTCAATTTACCCCCGACCTTATGCCGTCCGATGTTATCGGCTACACGGTAATAGATCAGCGCACCGGAGAAGCGTCCTACAGAGCGGGCGCGGCTATGTGCAATTTCCTCTTAGCCGACGAAATTAACAGAACGTCTCCGAAAGTGCAGTCCTCGCTTTTGGAAGCTATGGAAGAATTGCAGATCTCCGTCGACGGCATAACGCATAAACTGCCCGTGCCGTTTATGACGTTGGCGACCCAGAATCCTATCGAGACCTACGGTACCTATCATCTTCCCGAAGCGCAGTTAGACCGTTTCTTAATGCGAATTTCAATTGGTTATCCGGACCGTAAAGCGGAGCTTTCGATGCTTGAAAAAATGCCGCAGAAAATGCCCGTACAGTCTGTTATGACTCTGGACGACGTTATGGTTCTGCGCGAACAGGCAAGCAACATTAAGGTTTCGGAGCAAGTCAAGGCTTACATTTTGATGATTGTCGGAGCTACTCGCAATCGCGAGGAAGTCAAGCTCGGCGCTTCTCCCAGAGCGTCCATCGCGCTTTATAAAGCCGCTCAAGCTATGGCTGTCATCAACGACCGCGATTTTGCAACGCCCGACGATGTGAAGTCTATGGCGGTATCCGTTCTTTCGCACCGCGTTATTCTTGCGGCGGGACAGACCGCTTTCGTCTCCTCCGAGGAGATCGTTGAGCGTATTATTTCCGAGACCACTGTTCCCGTTTGATTTTGCACTGCAGCTCGGCGAATTTTGAGCCGCGCCCGAGAAAACGCCTTAAGGTCATGGAAACGTTGCCCGTTTATATCAGCGCGACAGCGCGGCGTTTTCGAGGGCGCGGCTCACGGCTTTTCCGAATGTCCCCGAGGGGAACGCCGTAGGCGCGACCCGAGCGGGGCGTGAGGAAAAGCCTCCCCGCTCAGCGGTCACGCCCGAAACGTCCGCCCGTCCGCACATTATCATAACGCCAAACGCACTCGCAGCGCTCATGCGCGGACGCGGGCGGGGGCACTCAAAATCGCCGGCTATCGCCCGATCGCGATTGAAACGTTTACACACGCCCGAGGCGATTTTTCGCGCCCCCGCTCATAGAATTAAAACCATAATACACTGCGGAACGTTGATTGGAGGAAAAATGACCGAAAAGCAAATGACAGCCGAAACGCTGAAACGTCTCCGAATGATGAAAACATTGCATAATCGTTACCCAAACAGGTGGGATAAATTTATAACAGACGGTCTAACGTTATGCGAAAAGTTTGCGAAAAGCGCCGATTTTGAGCATGTGGACGCGCTGTTCTGCGCTGTGACCTCTGTTCCGGAGCGCATACTTAAATTCGGGGCGGATATGCGAAAGCCGCGCGAAACGTATTCGGCAAAGTACTCCGACGGCGAGTTTGACAGGCTTCTTGAAAAGCATTTCGGCAAGGGCGTGCTCTATCCGCAGATAGAGGAGCTGTCGGAAGCGCTCACGATGTTAAGGGTCGATTTGTTGGAAGGTAAACGAGCGGACGTTTCAAAAGTCCGTGCAGCGAACGCCGCGTTGCCCGAGGAGTTCACCGAACTTCAAACCGTGATAAATTTTGCGATTTATAAAATCGAAACGCTTATCGAAAACGATGAAACAGAACACGCGTGCGACTTAACGGACGCCGTTCACGCGCTCCCGGAAATAGCGGTCTCGTTGAAAGCTGATTGGAAGTCATACAAAAAATGCTTTGTAAAGCCGTATTCGGAAAAATGGCGGGACGGATTTTTCGAGAGCCTGAAAGGGATTCAAAAGTGAAAATACCGATTTATATTAGCTTCCGACAAAAAACCTCCATTGACGTCGACCAATGGAGGTTTTTGCGATCGCGGTGCACATTCGGTGAGCGCGATGTTTTTTATTGCGTTTTCACGCGGCTTTCCGCGTTTCTCGTCGAGCCGATAAGCCGCATAAGCGCACGGTTTTTCTCAAACACAAGCTTAAAAATAACCGCGCCGGCTATCATAACGGCAAGCTCTCCAATAGCAACGGTACACATATTTATCCATACGGGCGCGCCTAATGCTATGTGCAGTTCAATGCCGACGATAATGCCGTTTGAAATAACGGGCAGAAGCGCCGCTATAAAAATATTCTTTACGCGGTACATTGGAATAACGGCAAGCGCCGTAGCCGCCGTGCCGAAAACCCAATCCAACCACCCCAGCGGACTTGGAAGATTAGCGATAAGACACGCCAAAATCATCGCGGGGGCGTAGTCCTTTCTGTAAAAGCAAAGCAGTACCAGCATTTCGGCAAAACGAAACTGCACCGCGCCGTAGGACAGCGGACTTATGCACAGCGTCACTGTGACGTATATCGCTGCCGCCAACGCCAATCTTGTTATGTTTTTCACATTGAAAATTTCATTTTTTTGCATAAAAAAATCTCCTTGTTTTTTAACGGTGGTAGGGGAACCGAGGTTCCTTGTTCAAAGAAAACACCGTATTTAAGGAAGCTTTTATTAAATCGGACGCAAGCAAGATGTACGTATTAAATTTAATTGTAACTTCCTTGAATATTATATCACATGACCGCCGAAATGTCAAGCGTAAACTTTATCGGCGTGCGGTTTTTATTATTGTTGGATGGGGAAGGTTTTTATAGTAAACGCTCAAACACATTAAAAAGCGGTTATTGGTACAGCTTCTAAATATTTTTTTGCAGACTTTTCTATATTTGCTTGACAATTCGCGTAAAGTATGATATAATAAAAAAAGTAAATAGTCCGTCGGGTGTTGTGTTTTGCAATCCGCAGCTATTGAATACAATAATGAGGTTGGAGGCGCGCTATGAGTGAGCGAAATACGATACTTATTGTTGATGATTACGAATTCAACAGACTTTTGTTAAGTGAAATGTTTCCCGAAAGAGATATCATAGAAGTAGAAAACGGCGCGCAGGCTATCAAGGAGTACGAAAAGCACAAAGATGAGATATGCGCGGTGCTCACCGATATTATGATGCCTATTGTCGACGGATTGACTTTTCTTGAATTTTTCAATAAAAGCCGATATATCGAAGATGTGCCCGTGTTCGTTATTAGTGCAGACAGTTCCAACAAGGTGATAACCAAGGCATATCAGCTTGGCGCGGAGGACGTTATAACCAAGCCGTTCAACGTGAACTTTGTGAAAAAACAGATCAATCATATAATTGAGCTGTTTGAGCTTCGTCGTATAGTAAAACGCTATTCCTCGCAAGACTTTGACGAATTCGAATAATACCCGTAGGGTAATATAATCAAGCGCCGATAAAGTGATTCTTTATTGGCGCTTGATTTTATATTTTTAAGTTGCAAGAACTTTTTGTTCAAAAAATAAAAAAATATGAAAAACCTATTGACAACCACAAGAAACTTGTGATATAATATATTCACAGGACGAAATGAATATGAACGGAGTGGTGAAAATGATATATTTTATGGAGGCGCTGAAATTGGCGCGTCAGTCGGAATTGGCGATTCAAACGGAGCTGGAACACATCGAACGGCTGCACAGAATAATGAAGCTGCCGCGACGTTCGGCTGAATACACGGCTCAGCTGGCGGAAAAGCTGGCAAAGCTTGAAAAGCGTCTGAACGACACGGTGGATCTGGCAGTGGACAGAAAAAACGCTGCGTTAAATCTGCTGGACAGCCTTGCGGGAGACGAACGGACAGTGATGTACCAATACTACATTTTGGCAAAAAATTGGGACGAGGTTGCGGAGCAAATGTATATGAGCGACAGAAATGTCTATAAACTGCGGAAGAAAGCCATAGACAAACTGGCGGCTAAATATTTGAATACCGGGTCTATTGCGGAAAAAACGAAAAAATGTGCTTCGGGGGAGTGAGTATGGGAATCGGAAGTAAGATAAAGGAACTGCGGCTGAAAAACGGTATCACGCAAGAGATTCTTGCGGCAAAGATCGGCGTTACGCCGTCTGCCGTCGGAAATTACGAGCGGGACGTCAGTTTTCCAAAGGAGGATGTGCTGATGAGATTGTTTTCCGCTCTGAACTGCACGCCCAACGAGCTTCTCGGCGCGGAGCAGAGCATTTCGCCGCGTGAAAGAGAGCACTTGAACAAATTCGTAAGATTGGACGAGCAAGGGAAAACTTTGGTGGAGCGCTTGACCGAAGTCGAACTTCAAAGAACGCTTTCGGAGACGGAGGAGCTGCGAATAGCCGCGCGCAAAGGCAGCTCGGACAAGCCCGTCAAGCTCAAAAAGCGAGCGGACAGCGGGTTCAAAAGCGTGCTGGATCTGCCCGACTATAAAGGAGGTCGAAAATGACGTTTTCGGAAATCTACGAAAAAGCCGATGTTCGGCGGCTGCCCGTGAACCCCGTTGCAACAGCCGCCGCGCTTGGGATAAAGGTTATAGATTACAAGGCGGCAGCGAGTTTTTTGGAGATAGATATTAAAGAACTGTACGCTGTATGTCCACTGGGTTTTTGCTTTAAGGACGGCGATATTTACTGCGTGGCGCTGAACGAAAACGCCTGCGGGGAGCGCCGTCGGCGGTTCACCGCCGCCCATGAACTGGCGCATTGCGTTTTGGGTCATACGGATATCCCCGAGATAACTCCGTGCGAGGAACGCGCCGCAGAGATATTTGCGGCGGAGCTTCTCGCGCCCGCGATAGTTCTCCACAAATGCCAAGCGCATTCTCCGGAAGAGATATCGCGGCTTTGCGGGATATCGGGCAAGGCGGCAGCGATATGCGCCCGTCGGCTTGCCAAGCGTGAGCGCGGCGGATTTCGTCCGAGCGCCGATGAGATAAAAGTCGCCGAACTTTTTGCGGATTATATCGGCATCACAAAAGCTGTGACTTCGAGTAAGCCGAGTTACAGACCGATTTATTGTTATAGGTAAAAGCGATAGATATCGGTATTGAAAACGTCGATGATCTGATAGCGGCTCTCGATAAGGCGTTGTCGGCTATATAACAGCTTTCCCCCGCCGTAATAGGCGGGGGAAAGCGTTTTTTCATCCGCGGATATCAAAACATCGCTCGTGTTCGTCAAGCGGAAGCTCCTTGATGTCCATATCGTCAATTACAATGTATCTCGCGTTGTTCATTCGTCCGAGAAACTCGTCGATCGCCGCGCGTTCGCCTTGTACCTCGCACAAGACCGTGCCGTCAAACTCATTTTCCACCCAGCCCGAAAGGTCAAGGCTCTGCGCCGTGTGATACGCGGTATAGCGAAATCCCACGCCTTGAACTCTGCCGTAAAAACGGACGCTGAAACGCTTTATCATTTGAGAAGTCCTTTTAAGCGCTCCATAGCTTCAGCGGTAGCCTCGTGTGTGCCAAACGCGGTCAGTCTGAACCAGCCGTCGCCGTTTTTGCCGAAGCCCGCTCCGGGAGTGCCTACAACCTGTATCTCGGTGAGCAGCTTATCGAAGAAATCCCAGGAATTCATATCATTAGGGCATTTCAGCCAAATGTACGGGGAGTTTACTCCGCCCGTGTATTTTATGCCCAACTCATCGCAGGTCTTGGCGATAACGCGCGCGTTTTCCTGATAGTACGCGATGTTCTCTTTGCACTGTTTCTGACCCTCGGGTGTGAACACCGCTTCCGCGCCGCGCTGAACGGGATAGGAAACGCCGTTGAATTTGCTGCCCTGTCTGCGCGCCCAGATATCGGCAAGTTTCACGTCGCTGCCCGCGCTGTCCTTTAAAATAAGCTCGTTCGGGATAACGGTGTAGCCGCAGCGAGTTCCGGTAAAGCCCGCGGTCTTGGAAAGCGAGCATATCTCGATAGCGCACATTTTCGCGCCCTCTACGCAGAAAATAGAGCGCGGAACATCGTTTTCCGTAATAAACGCTTCATAAGCCGCGTCATAAATGATGACCGCGCCGTTTTCGAGCGCATAATCCACCCACTCCTTGAGCTGAGCCTTGTTGTATACCGAGCCTGTGGGGTTATTCGGCGAACAAAGATAGATAAGGTCGGCTTTAACGTTTCTATCGGGCATAGCCGCAAAACCGTTTTCCTCGGTGCTGTCCGCGTAGATAACGTCGTTGCCGTTCATAATGTTGGAATCAACGTAAACGGGATAAGCGGGGTCGGTGACCAATACGGTGTTGCCGCTGCCGAATATATCTATGATGTTGCCGCAGTCGGATTTAGCGCCGTCGGAGATCCTTATTTCGTCTGCCGAGACGTCCGCGCCGAAGCTCTTGTAATAATTCGATACCGCGTCTTTCAGAAAATCGTAGCCCGCGCCCGAATCCTCATAACCGCGGAACGTTTCCCGAACGCCCATTTCCGCGCAAGCCTTTTGCATAGCCTCCACAACAACGGGCGCCAAAGGTCTTGTAACATCGCCTATGCCCATTCTGATAAGTTTTTTGGCTTCTTCCGGGTGACTTTCCGAATACGCCTTTATGCGCTTTGCTATTTCAATGAACAAGTAATTCTTTTTAAGTTTGCCAAAGTTTTCGTTTAATTTAACCATTTTTTTACTCCCTTTTTTTCGATAAAATTATAAACTTACGTTATATATTGTAGCATATTTTTTCCAAATTGTCAACGAGTATATTACACTTCTTCTCCGGCAATTTCGCAAAACGCAAAAAACGCAGAGCAGTCTGCCAAAAACGCGGCGGCTTCTTTTTTGTGCAATCTCGACAAAACCGCCGAGAAAAGTTTGTGCAAATACACGCCCTTGTAACCGAGCGAAAATACTGATATAATAATATCAACAAGAGACTTCTGAAGGGAGGATCATAAAAATTATGAAAGAGTTCACGGGCTTCAAAAAAGGGATAAACCTTGGCGGGTGGCTTTCACAGTGCGACAACAACGACTACAGCGAAAAGCATTTCACGGAATTCATTACCGAACGAGATTTCGACAGCATCAAGTCTATGGGGTTAGACCACGTGCGTATGCCGTTTGATTACAACGTCATAATGACGGACGAGGGCGAGTTTATCGAGTCGGGCTTCAAGCACATCGATTTCTGCCTTGACGAGTGCGAAAAGCGCGGCTTGAACGTGGTGCTCGATTTGCACAAGACCGCGGGCTTCGTTTTCGACAACGCGGATTGCTTCGACTTTTTCGACAGCGCCAAGCTTCAGGACTTGTTCGTAAAGCTCTGGATAGAAATGACGCGCCGTTACGGCGAGCGGAAAAACGCCGTCTTTGAGCTTTTAAACGAGGTGACCGACGAATCTGTGGCACAAAAGTGGAACGCGATAATCAAGCGGACGGTCTCGGAGATACGTAAACTCAATAAGGATATTCGTATAATCGCGGGCGGCGTTTTCAACGACAGCATTTACGGTTTGACGCTGCTTGAAAAGCCGCTTGACGACAACATTGTCTTTACGTTTCACTGTTATTCGCCGCTTATCTTTACGCATCAGCGGGCGTATTGGGTTAAAGAAATGCCGCGCGATTACACGATGAACTATCCCGTATCCGAGCACGAAGCTCTGACAAGATCGCAGGAGTTTTTCGGCGAAGCCTACAGCGGTGAGTTTGAGGACAGCGGCAAACCGCTTTCATCGGAGTATTTTGAGCGAATGTTCGCCGAGGCTTGTAAAATTGCCGAGGAAAATAACGTTCCGCTTTACTGTGGCGAATACGGCGTTATAGATCAAGCCGATACGGCAAGCACGGCGCGCTGGTACGCCGATATTCACGGGGCGTTCGAAAAGCTGGGTATCGCGCGGGCGGCGTGGAACTACAAGCAAAAGGATTTCGGACTTACCGACGAGCATTACGCGGATATCCGCAGTGAACTGATAAAATTATTATAAGGAGAAAAGACCATGAATTACGGACACTTTGACGAACAAAACAAGGAATACGTTATCACAAGACCCGATACGCCCTCGCTTTGGGCGAACTACCTCGGCGACCCGAACTACGGCGCGATGATATCCAACAACGCGGCGGGCTACAGCTTTGAGAAAAGCGGCGCGAACGGGCGTATACTGCGCTTCCGTTTCAACAGCAGCTCCAACGATCTGCCGGGACGCTACATCTATATAAAGGACGAGGAGGAGTACTGGAGCGGCTCTTGGGCGCCTGTCTGCAAGCCCCTCGACAGCTTCAAGAGCGAATGTCGCCACGGCACCGCATATACGATAATTTCTTCGGAGTACAGAAAAATCAAAACCGAAACGTCCTATTATGTGCCGCGCGGCAAGACCTACGAGGTATGGGCTTGTAAGGTTACAAACCTCGACGGCAAGCCGCGCAAGCTCTCTGTTTTCGGCGCGTGCGAATTTGTCAACGACAACAACTACGAGCAGGATCAAGTGAATTTGCAGTACACGCAGTTCATCACGCACACTTATTACAGCGACAATCTTCTCACTCAGCGGCAGAACGAGTTACAGGGCGGCAACACGCGTTTTCTCGGACTTGTCGGCGAAAAAGCCGTGAAGTTCTGCGGCGACAGAGAAAAATTCCTCGGCGTTTACCGCGGCTACGGTAACCCCATTGGAGTTGAACAGGGACTGAACGACGACATAAACTTCTGCGGAAATTCTGTCGGCGCGCTTCAAAGCGACATCGAAATTCAGCCGAACGAGACCCGCGAGTTTATTTATATCGTAGGTCAGAAGTCCGAGGACAAGGCTCGCGAAATTATGAAGACCTACGAGAACAAGGGCGCTGTGGAAAAAGAGCTTGACGAACTTAAAGCGTATTGGCACGGCAAGCTCGGCAATCTTCAGGTGCACACGCCCGACAGTGATTTCAACAATATCGTCAATGTTTGGAACGCTTACAACTGCTTCATCACATTCACTTGGAGCAGAGCGGCTTCGTTTATTTACTGCGGACTTCGCAACGGCTACGGCTACCGCGACACGGTTCAGGATATTCAGGGCGTTATTCATCTCGCGCCCGAAATGGCTAAGGAGCAGATAATCTTTATGCTCTCGGCGCAAGTTACAAACGGCGCGGGCTTGCCGCTTGTTAAGTACACGCACAAGGCGGGCGAGGAGAACACTCCCGACGATCCCGAATACGTCAAGGAAACGGGACACCCGTCCTACCGCGCCGACGACGCGCTGTGGCTCTTCCCGACCGTATATAAATATATCGCGGAGAGCGGCGACGCGGCGTTCCTCGACGAGGAAATTTTCTACGCGAACAACGGCGAAAAAGGAACGGTTTACGACCACCTCAAGCGCGCAATAGATTTCTCGATGAACAATCTCGGAAATCACGGTATGCCCGCGGGACTTCACGCGGACTGGAACGACTGTTTAAGACTCGGCAAAAAGGGCGAGAGCACGTTTGTGGCGTTCCAATTGGTTTACGCGATAAAGATACTCAAAGAATACGCGCTTGATAAGAAAGATAACGAATACGTAAAATATCTTGACGAGATAGGCGCTAAACTTGACGGTATACTTGAAAAGTGCTGGAACGAGGACAGGTTTATACGCGGCTACAAGGAGGACGGCGAAATTATCGGACAGCGCACCGACCCCGAGGCTTCCATGTGGCTTAATCCGCAGTCTTGGGCGGTCATTTCCGGCTACGCGAGTAAGGAACAAGGCGAGAAAGCGCTCAATTCCGTAGAGCGTGAACTGAACACTCCCTACGGCGCTATGGTTATGTATCCGCCTTACGACAAGCACGCGTTCGACGGCGCTCTTATGCATTGCTTCAACCGTTGTATAAAGGAAAACGCGGGTATTTTCTCGCAAGCCCAAGGCTGGCTTATTCTCGCGGAGGCGAAGCTCGGGCGCGGCGATATGGCTTACAAGTACTGGAAAGAGGCTTGCCCCGCGACCTACAACGACAATGCGGAATTGCGCGAAATGGAGCCGTATGTTTACGGACAGTCCGTTGAGGGCAAAGACAGTCCTTTCGCGGGCAGAGCGCACGTTCATTGGCTGACGGGTACGGCTTCCACGGTTATGGTGGGTACCATCGAGGGTATTTTGGGACTTCGTCCGAACGCCAAAGGTCTGGTGATTGACCCGTCGATACCGAGCATGTGGAAAGAATTCACAATGGAAAAGACTTTCCGCGGAAAGAAACTCCACATCACCGTTAAGAACCCGAACGGTTCTCAAAGCGGCGTGAAGTCTATTACGGTGAACGGCTCAAAACTCGCCGAAAGCCTTATCACTCCCGACATTCTTAAAGACGAGAACGAAGTTGTCGTAGAACTGTAACCTAAAAACTGAAAGCGCCGCCGAATTTTTCGGCGGCGCTCAGCCTGTATAAAAAGTCGGTTATAAAAAAGGAAAAATAGTCAACCTTATTGAGTGGTATAGGGGGAAAGGGGTGAGGGAGAGAGGAAAAGGGAGCTCGAGGGCGAGTGACCGCAAGCGGTCACCCTAAACCCGTAGGGAGAGGGGAGAGGGGGGCTTCCTGCCGTTTGAAATAATACCGTAGGTAGAAGTAAAGAATGCATTTGTGGGGATATCAAAGGTAG